>DGGU01000037.1:7868-26937 GCA_002392345.1 Lachnospiraceae bacterium UBA3866 | reverse complement strand
CGTTATGACCACTTCGATACCTGTCCAAACGTCAAAAAAACAAACTTACCAACGACAGTCGGCAAGTTTATATATTGTATAATATTTTAGGTTGTTTGTCAATAGAGTTATATTGAATATTATTGTAAAGTCGCTATTTCTTCATCTTCTTAAGTTCTTCAAGTATTGCTAGATCTGACTCAGTGATTTTAAGATTGGTATCAAGTGTATTGCCATCTGGATAGGCGATCTTAACATCTATAACTGTATCAGGTTTTAAACCATTTTTTTGAACAGCTTTCACAAATTGTGGGAACTTAGGGTGGTTTTTGCTGAACTTTCCCCATAGCCCACCAAGTTTCATTAACATTCCAAAATCCATAACATCTCCTATACGGGCTCGCGCGGTTTACAGCCCCTACGTTTTTATTATTTAAGGAGTTTCTTTATTTCAGCGAGCGATCTCTCGGTGGCTCTTGTCTCTCCGTGCACTCTTACAGCATACTTGTCATCGCCGAGTTTTCCGCTATATGGAAGATCTGTATTGACAAAGTTAAATATCTCCTCGATAAGAGCCATGTCCTTAGTGTCGATTTTAGTGCATATTGATAAATCAAGATGAATCTTGTCTATGCTTGGGTCATTTTTTGTAAGTGAAAGATAGATGTTTCCACTACTTTTCGCAACTGCATCAAGAACCTTATTACGCTTTTCAACAAGGTCTGCTGTTGGGTTATCGAACACCATGATTTCATTGTAATTAGCAAAGACTGTCTTGCCATCATTGTTTTTTATTGCACTTTCCAATTCTTCAAATGTGCTCGTCTTCACTTCCTTTAATCCAAGTTCTTTATAAAGATTCTCGAGTTTTCGAGTATCCCCTTTAAATCCTACAACCATATTTTCTCCTTTACAAAACCAGGGCAGGGGTCCTGGTGTACTTTTTTTACTTCACTAGTTTTAAAAATTCATCAACTGAAATATTGAGCATGCGAGCTGCGTCGCTTGACTTGATTAATTTCTCTTTGTAAAGCTTTACATAAGTTGCGATGGTACCTTGCTCGATGCCTTCAGCTTTTCCTTCAGCTTTACCATCTAAAAAGATTTCTTTTGTTAATCCACTCATATTGTCTTCGCCTCCTAAATATAAATCGTTTACCTCAACCTTCTTCTTTGATAACTTCGGGAATTCATCGTTGTCAACATCATCTACTGTTGTCATAATTCTAAATAAACTTTTTAATCTCTTCTCTCTGACATCTGCATTTAGGTTTACATAGATTTCTCGTATCCCATTAGATGCCGTCACAGATGTGCCTCGCACAACCCGGTCAATCTCATAGATTGGCTTTCCCATTCTAAAGTAATCAAACTCGCAAAGCATTATAAGTATAAGTTTCGGTATCTCTTCATACTTAAACTCTTTGCTTTTTGGTGAATTCTCAACTGTTAGTATTGATCCATTATATCTCATCCTGTATAATGGATTGTCATCTAGTGCTACTTGAACCTCGATGTCTACTATCTCATTCGTAGATATCTTGCATCTGCAATCAAGTATGACTCCATGAAATATTGGTTCGTCGATACTTTTTTGTTGAATGCTTTCTAGTACTTTAAGTTCCTTATCATCAAGTATTGTTCTTAAAATTTCTTCAATTGCTTCTTTTGATTCGCAAATTTTACGAAACTTTAAATCGTCCATTAAGCTTGACTCCCTAAACCGCTTAATGTACTTGCTTAGTAACTTTGTTTCCATAATTATCTATCAATTGTTAGGATTAATAGAGCTGTCGCAATATTGTTAGTATACCACACCAGTAAGAAAAAATAAAGGGCTCGCAGTGCTCGCCCCTACATGAGGCTTCGCCAGCGGGCTCGCAGTGCTCGCCCCTACGTGGGGGCACGGAGCGGGCGGGGGCACGGAGCGACCGAGGTGGGGATTGGGGATTGGAGGGAATAAAAAATCGGCACCTGGGTCAGTACCCGAGGTGCCGATTATTTAATTGACTAGATCCTTATACTAGATAAGAATCTGTCAGTGGCTGTATAATTAATCTTTCCAATAGCAGTTAAGGAAGTAGCTGTCGTCAAGGTTAGTAAGCTCATAATTTTCTTGAGTAGATCCTACTTCATCATAGAATCCAAATGGAAGCCACTTATTAGAATTACCATCATATGTTGATTGATAACACAATCCAGTGTATTTTTGTGCAAGTACAAATGAATAATATGTTGTTCCACCTGATGTTGTTTTCTTAACTGTCCACTTATAATTATCTAATTCATCAACAGGATCATCTTTAGAATCATCATATAAGCCACCAGGAAGGATGCCGTTTAACTCTGATGTAGTATAACTATTTGTTGCTAAAGTAAGATTTGTATATTGTTTTGTTGTCCATCCACTTGCAACTGCGCCCTTCTTAATATTTACTGTCCAGATACCCATAAGAAGATTAGTTGTCTTATCGATAAACCAGTAATTCTCGTTAGCATCTTTTCTTGCTGATGTATTACCCTTTTGAAGTGAACCAGAAGTTGTTAAAACTTGATAATTAGCATAATCTCCAGTAGTTCCATCATAAAGTCCAGCTTCATATAATGTTTCATGTGGAGCAAGTTGAGAATCTGAAGCCATGATGCCATATCTAAGATCTGTGTCAGCCTTAAGAGCTATACCTAAAGAATAATATTTCTTCTTATCTTTTTGAACTAACTTATGACCAGCACTTGTAGTGTTAAGGGTATATGTGCCATCGTTGAACTCGATGTTATTAAGACCTGTCTTTCTTGCGCCATCATCACCAAAATAGTGTAATCTATATTGAACTCCACCATTCTTTGCATCTTTATCGAGAGTAATAGATGAATTCTCTCCAGTTGTTAATTTACCATGCTTAACAACATCTTCACCGCTTGCATAATCAAGGTCGATAGTGTTGACGAAAGTACCAGCATCTTGATTCCAGATTACTATACCTGTCTTCATGATACCTTTATCGTTGAAGCAATAATATTTGCCATTGATCTTAGTGTTAACAGTATTTGTCTTCATTGTACCAGTAGAATCAAAGTACATATACTTCTCTTCGTTGTCTTCGTGAGTGTCTGCATCAACGCTTGCAGATGGAACTTCATAAATCCATCCCTTCTTTACTTGATGACCATCATCTTCGCCTGAATAATATGATACCTTATTAGTATATCCTAACTCATATGTATCCCATCCAGAAAGCATAACACCAGCATCATCAAATGAATAATATCTGCCGTTGATTTTTTCATTCACTTTGTTAGCTTTTTTCTTATTATTTGTTGGGCTGAAATAGAAATAAAGATTAGTATAATCTCCTCTATTATCTCCATCCATATCTGCATAACCATCATAATAAGTTACCCAACCTGAACGAAGAGCGCCATCATTGTCTCCGCCACAGTAATAAGTAGCTGTTGCAAATGGGTTGCTCTCATCAGGGCTTACAGTCTTGCCATCATCGCCAACCCAACCGATTGCCATCTGACCATGCTCATTGAATCCATATTTCTTACCATCAATAGTGGTCTTCTTCATAGAATCAGTAGAGCCTTTGATTGCTTTTCCTGAAGATTGGAAATAATACCAATAGTTGTCAGGAATATAATCATCTGTGCCATCTACAACAGATGAATCTATAGCTACCCAAGTGTTGGTAACCATAGCACCATTAGAACCAAAATAATAAGTGTTGTTGTTGCCATCATCTTCAAGGAAATAGTCTCTCACCATAGCACCATCTGCGCCAAGGTAGAACTTTGATGAACCTGAAGATTGGATAGTCTCAGTTACATAGTCATTATTGCTGTCAAGATAGAACCAGTCAGATCCTTGTTGAACCCAGCCACGAGCTGAAACAAGAGAAGCAACTGAAACAGAAATAACGGCTGCTGCAGCTAATACTAAACCGATTTTTGTTTGTTTCTTCATAAGATTTAAATCTCCTTTTTCTTTTTCTAAGCTTAGAAACTTAGTTAATTGTATGATATTAAAATATGGCGATTTTTTCAATATAATTTGTAAGTCAAAATTATGACAATTTTCTTACAGGCAGGAATTAAAAAAGAGCCGTTTTTCGGCTCTTTTCAAGCGGGCTCGCATAGCTCGCCCCTACAGGGAGCGGGCTCGCAGTGCTCGCCCCTACAGCTAGTCGGCGAAGCGGAAGTTGGTTGCGTAGCTTTCGTTTAAGTTAACTATCGCATATCCTCCTTCTTCTTGCCTGTCCCTTTCTGCATAGCAGGTCTTGCCATATTGGTCAAGTTCTCCAAAATTAATCCATGTATTCTTTATTTTATCCTCTACGCTTTTATCACTCTTAAACTGCCATTTTCTAAGCTTTTTATAATATCTTATAGGCACATCATATATGCCAATAAGTGCTCCATTAGTGCCTATCGCCCAATAATTATTAGATTTGTCCTTTTTAACCACATTGTTGCTTTTAATCTTATTACCACTTTTATCTACTACAAAAAATACTGGATATTTGCCTATTGCAGCAGCATCTGCGTTCTTAAGAACTATATAATCAGAGTATATTCCTGGATGATTGGTATCTTCTCTTGCCCAAGGGTGAGTTGTCTGGTCAGTATTATATAATGGTGCATAATCTACGTTAGAAGGTGAGGCACTATCGCTATATCCTGCAAAAACCATTCCAAAGCCAATCCCCTTGTCTGCCTTTAGTTTTATGCCATTTTGATAATAGGCTTTATCTTTATATCCTTCATTTTCTCCTGTCCTCTTTGATATAAAATCATAGTCATCATCGCCGAAAGGCACAGAAGCCTTATATGTCTTTCTCTTACCAAAGTTATCGGTATCAGTCTCATCTGGCAGAAAATAAAATATGTTTTGTGTTGAATCATCAAATATATTAAAAATCTTACTGCCTGATGAAGTGTCATTACTTATATAGTGTCTACTTATAACGAAGTCCTTACCATCAGTGCTTTCTGTATCAATGGTATCGACGTATTTCTTGGTTGATTTTTCAATCACACATAGACCAGTCTTCATAATGCCATTTGCGTCAAATGCATAGTAATCGCCATTAATTTTTTTCATGGCATCTTTTGTAGCCTCACCACCACCTGTAACATAGAACCATCTCTTAATCTCTGCTTCATAATCATCAAGATTTTGCTTCTGTGATGGAACTGCGAAAACCCATTGCTTCTTAGCCATACGACCACTGTCCAAACCTTCTTCCTCGTAGTACTTGTTAGCTGATACTGATACATCTTCATTGTTAGGATCTATCGCTTCAGCATCCCAACCTTCTGTCATGATTCCTCTATCATCGAAAGCATAGGTCTTACCATTGATATCTTTTCTCAAAAGAGTATTTGCGTCAGTTGATTGATATTTTTTATTATTGCTTGGTTGAAAATAAAACCATAAAACATCTCTCTTATAATATCTATCATCAGTTGAACCATCTTCCCATGCAGTCCATCCTTCACGAAGGACGCCATCTGTCTCATCACCTGCATAATAGCAAAAACCATTGAACGGGTCATCTTCATTATTATCTATATCACTATATCTCTCTCCCTGTTCATTGATCCAACCAGAAAGCATCTGGCCATCTTCATTAAAAAGATATTTCTTGCCATCGATAGTTTTCTTAACTATACCGTCAGTACTCTTATAAGCTTTGCCATTTGCTCCAAAATAATATAGATATATAGAAGGTGGATTGTCCATCTGGTTATACACTTGAGTTTGGTCTATAGCAACCCAAGTATTCTTAACCATCTTTCCATCTTCATCAAAATAATATATGGCATCATTATAATTCTCAAGGAGGTAGTCACGAACCATATAGCCATTTGCATCAAGATAATATTTATCTTCTCCAGAAGACTGTATAGTAGATTCGAGATAAACATCATCTGCACTTACATACCTCCAGTTATCTCCTCCATCACTTATCCAGCCTGCTGCAAACACATCTACATACAAAGCAAATATGCAAAGCATAGATAAAAATAAGATTTTAAATGTTAATACTTTCTTCATAATCTATCTCCAAAATGCATGCCCTCTACATTTTTAGACTTTAAAACATTAAGAAATGGCCCATAAGGCTCATTCTTAAATCGCCTATATATCTTACTATAAAAATGAAATAATTGCAAGTAATTTTTTGTTATTTTTATGATTTTTTTGAATTTTTAGTCTTTCCTATGGTATATTTCCGCACCAAAATATGGCCCACCCCATATAAATATATAATTTCCTTCCATCATTTCCCTGATTTCTGCACCGAATCCACTCTTGATCATAAATGGGTTAAATGATAATACAAGCCATGCATTTTCCTTTTTTTTAACACTTTCTATCATCTCCTCATAAGGTTCGCTAAATGTATCTCTCCTAATATGAGGCGTGCAGAAAAACTTAAGCTTAGGAATTACATTAAGATCATTGTAAATATAAATTGCTGTGCCTATAACTAAGGTTGAGTTATCGCTCCCATATGTATCTACATCAGAAATTAGTCGCAACATCTCTTCTGATACAAGATATTGTCTGCGATTATTTTCTTTCGTTTCAAACCAACAAATTCTATATGATACACATGCAATAATTGCAAAAATTATAATAGCAACAACTGTCTGCCATTTATTGCATTTTTTAAAAATCATGCTTAAAATTAACATAAATATAGGTAGCATGTTTATAACTAGAGGCTTACAATAATATGTATATGGCTTAAGAACTATAACTGTAGAAAAGATGCCTGCCAAAATAAAAAGTGCATAGTATATAAAAATCTTTCTTTTAAGCCTATATACTATAATTACACTGATTAAACTTAGGATAATAATCTCTTTGTATAGATATAGGACTTCATATATTGCTTCATAAATATCGCTATATTGGTAGGAAAGAGCTCCAGCATATAGAAAATTAAAAGTAAAAGTATAATAGATCATCTCATTAAAACAGTGATTTATCACACTATAAAGTATGGGTGGTATGCTTGCGGTAATTACTCCTAAACTGCCATATAAAAAGTATTTTAAAATTTGTTTTATGTTAAATTTTGATTTTATAATTAAAACTATAACGATTGGTAAGTAATATATGACAAGGTTAAATTTGGTAAAGAGAGTGATACCTGCACAGAGGCCGTTGATGAAAATGTGTTTGTAGGGGCTCGCAGAGCTCGCCCGTACGGGTATGGGCTCACAATGCTTCGCCCGTACAGATATTTTCTCATCTCCGTCACTTAAAAGATATTTTAAAAATAGGTATGATGATAGGTATATGAATGGCGACAAGAAGGTCTCACACTTTATCCCACCAAAACAAAAATAATAAGAGTTATATAAAACAAAAATGATAAGTGCTGATAAAAAAGATACATATTTATTATCAGTAAATAAAGATGATATTTTATATATAATTATAATAGTAAAATACTCTATTAAGAGGTGTACTATAAACATACCTATGTGATTATACTCACTAATGAGTGCACCAAGGTAATTAATAAAAAAGATATATATGCCCTTATGGTCAATAAGATCAATGTATGGTACGAAGCCTTGCTTCATTCCCTTACCTATAATGTAAAAGATAGTTGAATCATAATCAAGATATGCAAGATCTCTTATTGGAGAATAAGGAGAATTAATAAACGTAAGTATAGTTGATATCAGAATCAATAGAATTAAAATATAATTATTTTTCAATATTTTTTTATTATTTAAAGTCATGATTATTTTCTCGTTCACGATACTTAGGGAATTGTATCACGTTACTATACAACATCTTTAGAGGCTCCCGATGACTACTCTACATATCTCAAGACGAATAAGGCTATGCCGACTATGGCTATAAGTATTGATAATATACGACTAAAATTAATTATTATTTTTCCACTTATATCAAGGTTCTTAAGAAGCGTAATTTTTAAAAGATGTATAAAACAGGCTAGTGTTATGGCTTCTGGCAGGCAGAAAAAGAAGTTTTGGCAGATGAAAATTGTGATTAGGAGGCCAGCTGCAAGCGTTATTAGTGCTAGCAAGAGCTCAAACTTGCAAACAGTCCACTGGACTGTTTGCCCCATACGATCATATGTCTCATGCACGTTGTTGAAAGCCCAGAGGAAAAAATAGGTGAAAAAGAGGGTGAAATGGACTGCGAAGAGGCCTATATTTTCAAATCTCAATGAAGAAAAATATATGTCTTCGTCGTTATAACTAAAACTTCCCAGTAGATAGGACCTGAAATTTAGCATAAAGTTATCTAGTATCACATCTTCATTTATATAAGAAAATATGATGGTAAGAGCGAGTAACAAAATAAACGAGATCATGTAAATTATAAATATATCTCGCATTAATTTTGGTATTTTTTCATTATTATTTGTCATTTTTTACAAAGACCTCTGCTTCTCTTCCTAGATATTTTGTGTCGCCTATACTTATATAATTATCGGCAAGCGCTTCATGTAACATATTTTGAAACTCTAAATCATTTTTCATAGAAGTATTATAGGAAACTATCACAACATCTTCAACATTGCTATCAATCTTGTCTATAAGTGCATCAAAAGGTGCAGGGTTGCTTTCCCGCAGCATCACTGGTGTGGCAAAATATTTCTCATTTGGCTCTACACCAAAGGCTTCGTATAGATATAATGGTTGTCCAACGACTAAAACTTTAGGTTTCCTTCTATAATAATCACTATCCTTATACATATCGACAATTCGTTTTGACAAAGTCCGCTGGATGATTCCATTATTGTCTGACATCTCATATAGGAAACTATATGATAACATATTAATAAAAACTATGGATATGATTAAAAGTAATAAGTGGATGAATTTCTTCTTCCATACCTGATGTGATATAGCGCTCAATCCATCGGCAAAAAATAATATGAGTGGTATAAAATAAAATATGAGATATGAAAGATAATTAGTATAAGGTCTATAGGACATGTAGACAGAATATAAGTTTATGACTAGCGATAAAATATAGAAGTACATAATATGAACTTTGCGAGCGCAAAGATAATAAAAAGCGGGAATACTGAATATACATAATATAGTGTATTCTTTGAATTTCATCACTGTCTCATAAAAAGAATTCGCTACCGAACCTGCGCTTGGTAATCCACCACCAACATATACAAAATTGGTTATGAAGGCCCACTCTATCATATCCTTAAGACTACCTGTTGCAATCGAATAGATGATCGCTGGCATGATCGCTATGATAAATGCTGCAAGTCCTACTAGGGCATTGTGAAGTAGGTTTTTATACCCTTTTTTCTTAATTAAGAATACCAATAGATATATCGCTATAGGGACATAGGCAAGGACTGCATTGGCCTTTATAAAAAATACTATCCCAGCGCAGATTCCGTAAGACATCATATATAAAGTTGGATGCTTAACTTCTCCACTATAAAGATATTTCAAAAATAGATAATAAGATGAAAGTGTAAATGGAAGTGTTATAATCTCTGAGGTAATAGTGCCAAAGCTTAGGTAGTATGATGAGAGTATGAAGTGGATAGCCATGGTGACAAATAGAGACACATTGTGGGGCTCGCACCCCAAGGGCACTTTGTCGCACTTCGCTCGACAAGCTCGCTTCGTAAGCGCTCGGGCGCATAGCTCGCCCATACGGATGGCTTCGTCTGCAAGTCCGTAGGCGCGAGCTGTGCGAGCGCCTAAAATCAAGCAAGATATCATGAATACGAAGATGCCGATTACTGCATATATTATAGTAGAAACGATAAAGAGACCTAGGTGGTTAGAAGGCATAAGGTTCATAAGTGCGAAAAGATAAAAAAGATATGGCCCTTTGTGGTCTGCAAGGTCAAGGTAAGGAACTTTGCCATTGACCATGCCTTTGCCTATAAGATAAAAAATCCACTCATCATACTGCATATTATATATGCTATGAAGTGGTGAGATGCCTGAAAATAAAAAAAGATTGATTGTAATCAAAATTATAATTAAAAGTATATATTTATTTTTATTTTGAATTATCATTATCTTTATCTAGAGGCTCGCAGTGGAAAATAGTCCACTGGACTGTTTTCCCCCTACGACTTGCGGGATCGCATAACTCGCCCGCACAACTAGTCATTTACCATCTCTGCTCTGCGATCTCGGGTTGGTAAGACTTCTATAGATTCAACTTTAAGAAACATATAGTTTTCCATCTCGCCATCTGAATCTGTATGTTCTTTCATATAAGGTGTGCCCTTTACTCTAATCCAATCATTGAGGTGGAGTTCCGCGCTAAGACTCTCTTCATATCCTTCTTCAAGATAGAAGCCTATGAATTTGTCATCGCCATAATCGCCTGGGCCATTTCTGTAGACTAAATGAGCCACAAAGGTCTCATCCCAAGAATAATAGAGCCCATACATACCTTCGACAATTATCTTTGATTCCTTAAAATCATCTATATGATTATATATATAATTAACTCGTGTCATAAACTGGCTTTCACCAATATATACTTCCCTTGCCGGCCTCATAGTATATGGCATATATGGCTTATGCTCTTCTGTCGGAGCGATGGTTTCAATCTCTGTCTCTTTTTCTATGGCATAGGCATTGGCCGCTTCAGGTATAGTGTAGTCATATGAAGATTCGTTGACCGGTTCATCAATTCTATTGCAACTTGAAAACAAAGCAAGAACTATCATAAAACTTACTATAATTATAAATTGCCTATTTTTTATCTTTTTACTTTTATTCATGTTATTCTTCATATATAAACTATAGGGCTATCCTACCACCAAACATTATGCGGCCTTCATCGTCATAAAATACTGCTGACTGACCTGGTGTTATGGCGCGAACAGGTTCATGAAGCCTGCACTCAAAAGTTGATAAGTCAATGTCGCATGGAGTACCTTCGTGGCGGTATCTAAGCTTAGCTGTATAAGTAACGGGCTCTCGCCCCAAGGGCACTTTGTCGCCCATACGAGTTGCGGACTTCGCCCCTGCGTTGTAGCCGCTGAAGACTAGGTCATATATTTTAAATCTATCGGAAAATAATTCTTCGTTGCTACCAAGAACTACTTGATTCTTCTCTGCATCAATTCTTACTACAAATTTTCGCTCACCAAAGGCTATATTGACACCTCGCCTCTGGCCTACAGTATAATTAATTATACCATTATGAAAGCCTAAGACCTTACCTTGAGTATCGACGAACTCGCCCTTCTTCAGAAATGGAAGTTTCTCTATGTCATCTTTAGATAACTCGCCTCGTGCGATCCTTTCTTTGTAGTCTGGACCGAGTTCAAACTGCTTTATGAACTCTTTGTAGTCAAGCGGGCTTGCGATGAAGCAGACATCTTGGGAGTCTTTGGCGGTGGCGTTAGGAAGTTCAAGGTCTTTCGCGATTGCTCTCACTTCTTCTTTATCCATATTGGCGAGTGGAAAGATAATATGTGATAACTCATCTTGGCTTAGGCGGTAAAGCATGTAGGATTGGTCTTTCTGGTGGTTGTCGCTTTTTCGTATGCAATATGTGGGCTCGCCCTTACAAATGTTGGCGTAGTGGCCAGTGGCTACCATGTCGGCACCTTCCTCTCTCATCACTTCAAGAAGTTTTTCAAACTTCATGGTTGCATTGCATAGGGCGCATGGGTTTGGTGTAATGCCGCTCTTATAGTCGCGGACAAAAGATGTGATTATCTTGTCGTAGAAGTCGCGGGTGTAGTCGCGGGTAATGATTTCTATATCCAACTTTTTGGCTAACTCGACTAAGGGCTCGCATAGCTCGCCCGTACGGTGGACTTCGCCAGCGGGCTCGCAGTGCTCGCCCCTACATGAGGCTTCGCCATTGGGCTCGCCCATACGAGTGAAATTAAAGTTGACGCCTAGGACTTCATGGCCTTTTTTTTTCAAAATATAAGCGGCAATTGTTGAATCAACGCCGCCTGACATTCCCACAATTATCTTCATAGTAATTTCAAAAACTCGTCTATATCCATATCAGCTTGTTGCAGAATTCCTCTTAAAGTACCTTTTGCTATCTCATTATGATTAGGTATAATTACAACATGAGTTCCATCAGAATATTTCATATGACTACCTTTTTGCTTTACAAAGATATAATTAACCTTGCTTAAGGCCTTTATTATTTCTTGTGGTTTTAGTACCGGATACTTTGAAGGCATTATACTATAACCTCCAATGAAGTCATTAAGCATAGGTCTTTATTAACATTTATATTATTATTATCCTCAAAGTATAGTTCTAAAGCTTCCTTAAGGTTGGCTATTGATTCTTCTATAGTTTTTCCTTGTGATACAACATTTGTCTCTAAACTACTTGCTATATACCAATCATTTTCTTTTGTAATAAGGACATTTGTTTTATATGCCATGATTTTTTTCTCCTTTTTTATTACTTCGGGCCGGTTGTGGTTCCTGCTGCTAGATCTTGGTTGGCTATGTTTGCACTTTGTGCACTTGTCACTGCTCCACTTATCTGATTCATAGCTGGTGATACACCTACATTAATGCCATATGTAACAGCACCATTTTCCAACTTTCCTAAAACTCCACCAGCAGTTCCTATAGCCTGTGCATTCTTAGAAATACATCTACCAAGCTCATCAAAAGTACAAGTGACACCTCCTATATTGATAGTCATATTAACTATGAGGCTACCATCAACTTCAGAAAGATAATACTCATTGCCATTTTGGTCTTGTATCCAACCTTTCATAAGCGAGCCATCTGACACATTAAAGAAATACATCTTGCCATTATCTGCTATCCAACCTGTATCCATGGCGCCAGTATTATTGAAGTGATACCAGACATTATTGACTTGCGCAAATGTACCAATTATGCACTTACCTGCATTAAAGTAATACCATTTGTCACCAACTTTTCTCCAGCCAGTAGCCTCAGCTCCTGTCTCGTCAAAATAATAATAATCAACTACTCCATCTGTATATGTCTGAACCCATCCAGTAACCATCTGTCCTGTGACAGTATCAAGATAATATGTTACACCATTGATGGTCTTAAAGCCAGTCTGCATAAGACCATTTTCATCAAAGTAATAATACTTACCATCTATAAGATACCAACCGACTACTGCATATCCTGCTGAATCAAAGAAGTAAAAGCCACTGCCGGTCTGCATCCAGTTATTGACAACATAAGTTCCTGTGCTTGTGTTCAAAAATCTATAGCGGCCATTTTGATTCACCCAGTCAGCAAATACAGAAGTAGATGTCATCACTCCCATAATCATAGTTATCAAAAATATTTTCTTCCAATTTTTCATATGATCCTCACTAAATGTATTTTTAACTTATTATGATAACTTAATTATCATTAATTATCATTTTAACAGTACCTTTAAATGCATTAAATACATCTATATACTTATTAACTATTACATCAAACTTTTCTGCTGCTACAATGTAGTCATAATCGTGCGTCAAATTATTTCTATCATCTAACATATTAAGCCATATATCATCATTAATTATTCCTAAACTTTTTGCTTTTCTTAATGTATCTCTTAGCGAACCAATTGTGTAATCAAAAATCTTATGTTCAATTCTGATAATATCACTCATGAGTCTCCAAGCTAAGTCAAAAGTCAGATTAAACTTCATAGCAGTTCCACTTAACACAAAACTATCATCTTTATCTTTATTCTTTGCTTCTTCAAGTGAAGCAAGTGAATTTTTAAATGAGTTAAATCTATTAATATATGACTTTGGCATATTTATCAATATCCTCCCTTAAAAATGGGCTTTTACACATATCATAATCAAATACATCTATAGTCTCTAATGTTCGTATATTATCTATGTCTTCTTTTAATTTTATTATATTATCTACGCCCTTTACAACAATATCTATATCACTACCTTTTTGATTATTGCCTTTAGCATATGAACCAAATAAATAGAGATGTTTTACATTGTTATTTCTGCAAACCATTTCTATCTCATTCATTATATTTTCAAATGTCATGTTCATAATATAATTATAGGGAACCTCTAAAAAGGAGCATTTTTGAAAGCTTGCTTTCATAAAATGCGACGAATTTAAGGTTCCAGCTGGGCACACACTCGAAAAACGTAGTTTTTCGAGGTGCCCTATATTTTATCAAAGATTTTGTATATATAATCTATGAATTTTGTGGTAAATACTTTTTTGTTGTGTTGTTCTTTTAACATGAGTAAGTATATGTCTGCTGTATATCTCATGGTGTCCTTCATTTTAAAAATCTCTTTATAGCCGAAGGTTTTCTTTATGAGCTTGTTGTCAAGACGAAGGAAGGATGCTTCATGGCGGGCGGTGGTTTTCTGCCTATTATATATAACTCTTATCGGGCTCGCAGCTGCTTCGAAAAACTTTTCCACTAGCTCTCTTGTTGTGAGACAAGCCTTCTTGTCGGGACCGATATTATATGAGCCTGCATACTTTACATTCTTCTTCTGATATGCAAGGATATTGAGATAAATGATGAGCGGCTCTAATACATACTGATAAGGTCTTATGCTCTTAGGGTTACGAACCAACATGGCTTTTCTATTCTTAATTGCTCTATAACAATCAGGTATGATTCTATTTTCATTTAGATCACCACCACCTATGACATTACCTGCACGAGCTGTAGAAATCCTAAAATATTTTTCGTCACTAAAGAATGATTTCTTATATGCATAAGTTACAAGTTCTGAACAAGATTTTGAATTGGCATATGGATCGCGACCACAGAGCTTGTCGCACTCTTTGAAAGCGTAATTTGAAAGGTCATTGTTCTCATAGACTTTATCTGTGGTTACATTCAATATAGATACGGGCTCGCGTAGCTCGCCCCTACGATTGGCTTCGCCATTGGGCTCGCGGTGCTTCACCCCTACATTATATGTTTTGCGGATGGCTTCCATGAGACGGACTGTGCCCAAGACATTGACATCATAAGTATAGGCTGGCTCTTCGTAACCACGAAGGACAAGTGGTTGTGCTGCCATGTGGATGATATAATCTGGCTTAACTTTTTTCATGAAACTTGTAAGTTTTTTTTCGTCGCGGATGTCAGCAAAAACTTCATTCTTTACAAGCAGGCTCGCAAGAAGGTCGTATAGGCTTCCCTTCTCTGGTTTTAGAGCATAACCATAAACTCTCGCTCCAAGATAATTAAGTAGGACACACATGTAAGTTCCTTTGAAACCTGTGTGACCGGTGATTAAAACTTTCTTATTCTTATAAAATTTTTTTAATTTTCTTAAATTTAACATATTTTACACGGGCTTCGCCCCTACAAGTCTACGACCAGATCTTCCAAGGGGCGTTGCCTTCAGCCCACATCTTATTTAGAAGTTTCATTTCTCTTTGAGTGTCCATACATTGCCAGAAACCAGTGTGACGAAAACTCATGAGTTCTTTCTCTTCTGACAGTTTTGAAAATGGCTCTTTCTCAAGCGCTACATTGTCACCTGCAATATATTTACCTATCTTTTTATTTAAAACCATGTATCCACCATTAATTATGGCTTCATCAAGTGCTTCTTTTTCTCTAAAAGAGGTTATGATATTGCCTTCATCTATGTCAAGAACTCCCTTCATATTGGCTATAGAAACTGTAGTAATAGTAGCTATCTTCTTATGAGTTTTATGGAAATCAAGGAGTTTATTCAAATCAACATTTGATAGGCCATCACCATAGGTGAGCATGAAATCCTCTTCATCTATGAAACCAAGAATTCTTTTAACACGACCGCCAGTTAAGGTATTGAGGCCTGTATCAACTAGGGTCACTTTCCAATTTTCACCATGCTTATTCAAAACTTCAAGATGATTGTTGGCTAAATCAATAGTTACATCTGAAGTGTGTAAGAAATAATCAGCAAAAAATTCCTTTATAACATATTGCTTATATCCAAGACAAATAATAAAATCATTAAAACCAAAACTACTATAATACTTCATTATATGCCAAAGTATAGGCATGTCGCCAATCTCTACCATTGGCTTTGGTTTTAGATGACTTTCTTCGCTAATTCGTGTGCCGAATCCACCGGCTAAAATTACCACTTTCATAAATGCTCCAATCGGGCTCGCAGTGCTCGCCCCTACGAGTGGCTTCGCCACCTCCTATGGGAATGTTGGGTCTGGGAAAGATGATAAGTCTTTGTCACTTTCTACTACGCCTTTCTTTTTCCCAAGATATAATATATTTAAATCATTATCTATCTCTAATTCATATATTACATCATAGGCAACTTCGCCACCTTCCCAATTTCTCATATAAGTAAATGTCAATTCTTGTGGACCTTTCTTAGTTGCCTTGAATTCATATGTATCGTATCCGCCAGCTCCTACAAGATTACTGTCAATATTATTAGGGTCATAATTTTCACTTACTAATTCTAATGCACCTTTATCATCGCCTTCCAGCAGACTATATTGCCAACCAAATCCTGTTGATGGATTTGTTTCTAACCTTAGTACCATAATTTTACCTTGTCCAAGTGGAGCTGCTGTTGATGGTGCAATAGTATTAGATGTGCAGGACATCATAAGAAGGGCTGACAATGTTGATAGAGTTATTATTACATTTTTCATTGATTTCCTTTCTAACTTACCACTATTGAAATACATTTAGATGATTATCTTCTAGAGTTCCAAGTGCATTCTTTATATGCTCTGCACTTCTAAAATATTCGAAGGTTCCCATGAGTTGCTCATCTGTGTAGTCATGATAACTCTTAGCCACATTTTCCACAAATTCATATACAAGTTTTCTGTTGTCTGTCTTATACATCTCGTCTGTGGTAGTTATGATGTGTCCAAAGACTAATATAAAAATCGCTAAAGCTGAAACAATAAGTGTAAGTAAAGCGGGCTCGCCACTATGTGTTGCTTCGGGCTCGCTCTTATCTCTACTAATTATTGTATCAATTTTTTTAGATAAAATCAAAATTATTCCTATGGTTAGGAACATATATTGTATGGCATAACGGCTCGACATGCCATAATCCGCACGAACAAAGCGATAACGAGCTAGGAAGATGAGGGCAAAGCTGATTAATCCGTAGACCATATATAGATATGGCACGGGCTTGCATAGCTCGCCCCTACAGTTGGCTTCGCCATTGGGCTCGCATAGCTCGCCACTACGGGTTTCGGTCTCGCGGTGCTTTTCACTTATAATATCGCGGATGCCGACAAAGAGAGCCCATAACATTATTATTATATATACGATGCCAATGATGAAAATCACGGTGTTGGTAATGGTTCCATAAGTCACTGCGAACATCAAGGTCTCTACACCTATAAGGGCACTCGCAAAACTACTTAAGAAAAATCTTACAGGGAAGGTCGCATCTGCTTCCATAATGTCCTTTAAGGTTACATCTTGGAAACCTACTGGAACTAGTTGCTCGCCTGAGTGGGAGCTCTTGTAGTATAGGGCGAGGCAGATGAGGGAAACAATGATTATAATAACAGGGCGCGCCCCAACATTTATATGTTTCACTCTTAAAGTAGCAATAATGCTTATGACTGAAAAAATGATTAGGGTGGCGAGGTAGGCGACTGAGTAAGAGCCGGCGAATAATAAGGAAGTAATTATTATAAGAAGCGGGGGCGCACCCCAAGGGCACTTTGTCGCACTTCGCTCGACAAGCTCGCTTCGTAAGCGCTCGGGCGCATAGCTCGTGCCTACGAAATAAAAAGTCAGGGCGATGAGGCCGATTGTGATGAAGTGTGGGTAGCCTGTGCCATTTAGTATCATCTCCCATGCCATGAGTGAAAATGATATGAAAGTTATAATTATACTTACTATGATTTTGATGTATTTATTCTGTAGGTTCTCTAAGGCATACTTCACTGTGACAAAATTGAAAATCATAAGGCCTACTAGTCCAACTATCTTATCAAAGAAGACCGAGTAATTAAAAAACTTAACATTTATATATCTCATGAGAAAGGCGAATGGGATATTTGCTATGCCTTCCCATGACAAAAGATATTTTAAATCAGTTACATCTGGTAGATAATAATTGATTATACGGATGTAATCACTTGCAACCACATCTACACTTGCACGAAAAATATAGTATGTCAGATAAGCAAAACCTGCCACACTCAACAATAATGCTATCAATATGTTTTTTAGATTAACTCTACTGTTCACCCTACATCCTTCTTATGACTTCTGCTACAAGTGGGATGAATTTCTGTTCGGCTTCGTTTGCAACTTTCAAAACTTGTTCGTGGTCAACTACTTCTTGGTGACCTTCAAGTCTCTCGACATCAGTAATAAGACTTATACCACATACCTTCATCCCCATGTGAGCTGCTGCAATAGCCTCAACTACCGTGCTCATGCCAACTGCATCTGTCTTTATAAGATGAAGAAGTCTAACTTCTGCTGGTGTCTCGTAAGCCGGACCTGTAATCTGGGTATATATGCCCTCTTGCATCTTGACACCTTGTTCTTTGGCAACTCGCTTTATAAGATCCACATATTCCTTGGTATAGATCTTAGATACATCAGGAAATCTCTCGCCGAACTCTTCTATATTTTCACCAATTAGTGGTGACCTAACAAAGAATGATATGTGGTCAGTTATGATCATGAGGTCGCCGATATTAAAAGTATCATTCATGCCGCCTGCTGCATTTGAAAGGAAAAGTATCTTAGCACCCATCATCTTCATAAGTCTTGTAGGGCGGATAACTTCTGTCGTGCTATATCCTTCATAGTGATGAATACGACCTTGCATGCAGACTACCTTCTTATCGCCTACTTTAAAAAATAAAAATCTATTTTTATGACCTGCGACTTTAGAGACAGGGAAGTTTTTTACTTCGCTATAATTGATGACCGCGTCTATAGTCTTGTCATCTGGGAAATGAGATAGACCTGAGCCAAGGACTAAGGCTACATCTGGTTCGTATGGGATCTTGTCCTTGATGCTTTCAAAACTCTCTTTTAATAAATCATATTCTTTACTCATATATTCTCCTCTCGGGCTCGCGGTGGAAAACAGTCCACTGGACTGTTTTCCCCCTAC
>DGGU01000037.1:0-7803 GCA_002392345.1 Lachnospiraceae bacterium UBA3866 | reverse complement strand
CCCGCCACTACATTTATAAATAAAGGGCGGAAAAACATCCGCCCTTTTTATTATGGTTCTTCAGTTAAGGTCATTGCCTGCACCATCAAGGCTGCAAAATCAGGGTCCATCTGCGATAAGTTCATCGCTTGAGTAAGAGTCATAGCTGCTATCAATGCACCAGAACCCTCATCGAAATTGTAGAATGTATCTCCGTAGATAAGTGCTCCCGTATATAACGCTCCTTTAAGTGGGCCTCTATCTCTTAAGAAGTAAGTGTGGTTGCCATACTCGGTAAAGCCTGTCTTCATCTTACCTCTCTCATCAAATATATAGTATAACTTTTCGCCATAAGTATTGATTGCAATGGCCTTATCTTTCACGTATTCCTTCTTGCCCTCACCTGTGATCTCAGCATACATCCAAGAATCATCCTCTGGCTCATATTCCCAGAAACCATGTTCGCTTGCACCTAGGTCTATATCATCGTATGCATAGTCAGTAATTTGTTCCATAATATAGCTCATGGTTCCTATATTCTCTAAGTATTCTGCGATTACTCTACCTTGTTCATCAAAGATGTAGTGTATGCCATTGAGTGTGATTGGTAAGTTCCAGATAATACCTCTATAAGCACCTGTCTCTTGTAGATAGTATTTCGCAGTCTCTGCATATTGAAGCTCATTGAGTGTGAGTGACTCATAGTTGATGTTATAATGCTTAGTTCCGTTGTTAGTTATCATGAAGCCTGTATACATACGTCCATAAGTATCGAACAAGAAGTAATAGTAGTTATCAAGATAGAGTATCCTATATACACCATTCATGATCTGCATAGTGCCATCTTCAAGATATCTAAATCTCTTTCCTTCAAGTTTCTCGTTGACGAAAGTCTTAGCAACATCTGTATTAGTGCTTATCTTATAACCCCAACGGTCATTTTCTGCATCATATAACCATGCACCTAAACCTTCACCTGCTGGCATATTCTCTTGAAGAACGAATGTTACTTCATATACTTTACCGCCTGGTACACCGCCACCAGCTCCGCCTGTGCCTGAAGTTCTATTGTTGCCTGATGGGTTACCTGATGGTCTATTAGAGTAATTTGCATATATTGTAGTAATACTTGTATCAAGGTATAGAGCACTGCCACTAAGTGCAGAACGATTTGCTGCATCGAGTGACCAGCGGCTAAATTCTTCGCTGCTCTTTGATGAATTTGGTGATACAAGTGATCCATCAGAATTTCTTGGCTCGCCAGCTGGACTCTTTACAAAGTAAGGTGCATCATAGTACATAGTTACACTTGTAGTGCTATAAGCACCTGGTAATGATCCTCCTCTAAGATCGAGGTTGACCTTATATGCTTCATTCTCCCATAGTGGATATAAGTTAGTTAGGTCAGCATCTCTCAAGATAGACCCGGCAGTAAGATAATCTACTCCCTCTATACCACTAAAGCTTGCTCTATCATATGGCTCGATAATCTTATTGAATGTGAACTTGCCACCAAATGGTTTATAACCAGAACGAGTTGCCAATCTTGTAAGTGCTGCGTTATTTGAAAGCTCTTGGTCATAAAGAAGTGTTACATCTCCTGCAAATGGATCAGGGATGCTTGCATAAGACTCATTTTGACTGATTCTTACGTTCACCTTCTTTCTACCCCACATAGCATATAGCCTTGTATCTCCAGTAACAGTGAGATAGTCATTATCCTTAATTATAAGTTTGCTTCTTGCTGAGTCATCTCGTATAGCCTCTGCCTCTGTCGCTGTATAAGATGTAGTTGCCCAACCTATGAAGTCATAACCAGTAAGCCTGTAAGCATTAACATCTACTCGCTGCTTCGTATCTTCTACAAAGCCTTGATCTGCCATGTAACCTGTTACTACATTGGCCTCTCCACTAGGAGATACTGGCTCATTCTTTATAAATGATACTGTGCATGGATATAAGTACCAGTCAGCGACGAATGTCTTATCTTCATTGAAGTTATAGTTAGGATCAGTGTATCTTACTCCATCTACCTTCCAACCATAGAACTCTCTCGTTCCGTCAGATGGTGATGCTGGATATGCGATAGGCATACCATAATTTACGTCAACCCATTTTACTTTGCTTCCGTCAGCAAATGATCCTTTGCTTGTCTTGAATGTAGCATTGTAAGTTGCTACTTGATAATATAATGTGAAGTTGATCTCTTTATCACTTTCAGTTAATGCTGAGAAGTTAGATACATCATATGTCTCTCCTGCAGACCAATGTCTTGTGCCACTTGATGTTGATAAGTAGTAAGCAGTCTGACCAACAGGTACGCTTGTAGGCTCTTTAATTCTTCTTGATCCATAATACATGAGAGTATCTGTCGCAACCACAACACCGCTTTCTATGTAATTGATATTATATGATTTCTCATCCCATACGGTGTACATTCGGACGGTCTCACTATGCTTGCCGAGCTTACTTACGCTTGCTCTATCAGCATAAATTACTGTCTTCGCATCTTCACTTGTATCCCAACCAACGAAGTTATAGCCTGTCCTTACATAAGCATTGGTTGCAAGTCTTACTTCTGTGTTGTATGGAACGTTTGATGTGGTAGCCATGTGACCACCTGTAGCATCATGGCCTACGTATGCTATATCGTATTCTCCTTCTATCCAGCTTACATAGATAGTCTCTCCATCTTCCGCATAACTTATAGTCGCCTTGTTGAATACGGCGGTCTTCGACGAATTCAACCAATCCGTATAATGGTATCCCGTTCGCAATGCTGGAGGATATTTGATCTTGCTTCCAACTCTAAGTCTTGTAACAAGTGCATTCTTGCCGTAGATTGTACCGCTATTACCATCAAATGTGAAGTTGATAGTATCTGATGGAAGAATCCATATAGCATATAAATTGATGACTTTCTTCCTTCCTGAATTGATGTATATCTCATCAGCACTTGCACCATCATAGTAATCTACATCATAAGTAGATGGTGTGCTAAGGCTCCAACCACTGAAGTAATAACCAGGGTATGAGAATGTGCTTGTTGGTATGTATCTGCCTTCGCCATATACGAAACTATAAGTTGATATTACATTTTCAGTGTTATTTGAATTATATACTATAGTATAGCTCTCTGGATCCCATACTGCATAGAGATGGACATTTGCTCCATCAGTTGCACTTAGGTTGGATGTCGTAGCTCCAGGTAAGTATGCTATACTTGTATCTCTAGATGAATGTGACCAACCCTTAAGGTCATAACCATCTCTTGTAAATGTTGTAGCACCTTTGATCCTATAATCTGTATCATACTCTATATTCTTATCGTCATCGTTGATGTTGCCCGATCCATCATTTGCATGGTAGATGACATTATACTTAATCCTATCGCCCCACTCTGCATAACCACTTATGAGACCATCAAAGTTACATACAACTGGGATACTCAAAGTAGACACAACCGTTCCACTTCTTGTTGCAAATCTAACGAACTTATATCCTGTCTTCTCGGCAACTATTGTGCCTATAGTCTCGCCATCTTTATAGCCCTTCCTGAATATAGATACTCCATTGACAAGACCACCATTACCATCTATAAGTATAGTTCCTCTTATAGCATCTGGATCTATCCAAGTAGCATATAGATCAAGGACTGGCGTGTAACTATCAGTGAGGCTTCCACCTATATATTGAGTATCGTTATAGACAGCTTTTGAACTTGTAGATAGTGCCCAACCATTGAATTCGTAGCCATCTTTTACATAGCTATTGGTTGCTAGCTTAAATGCTACACTGTATGTTGCTATGTCTGATGCCATAGAACCGCTTGTAGCACCATTGCCATGATAATTAATAGTATATTGTCTTAATGACCAGTCAGCAGTAAATGTCAATACATCGTCTTTGATAGTTGTAAGGTTGATGACATCAGCACCTGAACCATAGAGTGTGTCAGTGCCTGAAAGTTTCCAACCGTTAAATGTATGACCTGTCCACTCCATACTTGTTGTAGCGATCTTATGGATTACATCATAAGTTGCTATCTGTGGTGCTATAGTTATGCCTGCACCATTTGAATCATAAACCAATGTATAATTATATGGATTCCAGCTTGCAAAAAGTGTAGCGCTCTTACCGCCAAGTCCAGAGTATGACCAAGTTGCTGGCATAATGCTTGTAGTAGAACGATCATTGAGCTTATATCCTTCAAAGTCATAACCTGTGCGAGTTGGTAAATCAAACTTGCCTGTATTATCACCATATCTTATATAAGAATTCTTCATTGTGCTGCCATCACTGAATTCACCTTCCGTAGAATCAAGATATACTGGGCTAGTAAGTGCTCCAAGCCACCATGGCTCTAAACCAATAGTATGTATATCTCTGATAGCGCCTGTTGTCATGTCTACCATCTCATATTCTAATAAGAAGTTTAAGTCAAATGTAACAGGATCACCTCTTTTAGCAGTAACTACTCTTCCATCAGATCTTGTGTATTTCCATCCTTGATGGACATAATTAGGTTTTGTCAACTCTTCTGCACACCAGAATGTCGATCCGCCAAATGGTACTGTAGGTGCAGTGAATGGGAATGAAGTTGTAAGGTCTGAGATATTCTCTCCACCGAATAGATGTCCTTTAGTAGTCTTTGGCAATTTGGTTTCTAATACTTTTGGACTTGCGCCAAATGTCATCTCTGAACTTACACCATATGTTGTCTCTGTGCTTCCAAATAGTAATGAAGAAATATATGAACCTATAGTAAATATCTCCCATACTGCATAGAGATTGATGCTTGGTTCTTTAGTAAGCTTGCTTACTAATTCTTCATTCTTATAGACAACTTGATTACCGCTTGGGTTAGTATCCCAACCTCTAAATACATATCCGAATTTGATAAAGCCGTTGGCCACAAGGTTAAATTCATCTGTAGCATATCCATGGTCGACATTATCAACTGTTGATCCAAAGTGTGCTCCGTTGCCATAGAAGTATATTCTATAAGTATTTTCTCTCCACTGAGCGTATGCTATAGTAGAGATATTGATGTATGTAGAATCAGTAAAGCGATCTCCGTATTCATTTGTATAATAAAGGAATTCATATCCTTCTCTCTCTGGCTTGATCTCATTGAAGTATCCTTTTGTAGCAACTACTACATAAGAATTTGCTCCATTGACCTTACCATTCATGCCCTTATATACTATAGTAACTGTATTAGCGACTTCGAGCCATACTGCACGGAGTGTAATACTGTCATTATATCCATTTGCTGCTATGACAACATCTGCCTCTTCTTTATCGTTGAACTTAACTTTATCTTCGCTTCCTAAAGCCCAGCCGATAAATTCATAGCCTTCTCTTGTAAATGCATTATCATTTAATCTCTCAGACTCACCATAAGTGATAATCTGGTTAGGCATAGCGCCTTCACCACCATTTGCATTATATGTCACATTGACTTTCACTGGTTCCCATACAGCATAGAGTGTGATCTCTTTCTCGCCTTCCTTGAGCAATGGTTCAATTACATCAACACATTGTTCGTCAGCATGTACATCTGGCACACTTGCATCTGCATTCAATGCCCAACCTATAAACTTATGACCTGTCTTTACCCATTCTGTGTCTTCAACAAATACATCAGTCATTCCAAATGGTATAGAACTTGTCGATACTTGGTCAGTTCCATTATTAGCACGATAGCTTATCTCATATCTATCTTGCTTCCATACAGCACGAACTAGCGTCTGTTGCGTACCTTCTGCAATGCCTTCAAATTTGTAGTCTACCCATTCTGTTACAAAAGCATAGCCTAAGATGTTTACATATACTGCTTGTTCCCATCCAGCTAATATATAGCCCTTCTTAGATATATTTGGCTCTAGCAACAATTCGCCTTCATTATATCTATAGCCTATTAACTGAGAGTCACCATTAGCATCAGGTGGCAAATATTTTCCATTGATGGTACCGCCTCTTGCATTGACTACGATAATTGGACCGTACTTTGGTCTAAATAAAACTGCATACAGATCAATGACTGGTTGATATACTGTGTCGCCTTGAATTGATACGCCCGCTGCATAATCTGTACTTCCACCAGCTGTTCTCGACCAACCCAGAACATAATTATCACCTAATGCTAACACTTCTTGAGGTAAAGTTGGATCTAGTACATGTGGTACACCATACTCAACATCTGTTTCTGTCACAAGATAATTCTTGCTTTCTTCAACGCCGTCAAGTTCTTTATCTAAATCTATATGGTATCTTATCGTATATTTAAGTGGCTCCCATTTTACCTTAAGTGTTACGCTACCGCCATCTCTATATACAAGGTTAGATACTGTAGCCTTATCTTCAAATGTGCGACCATCGTTCGTGTACCAGCCGCCAAATGTATAACCGATCTTTTCGTATTGATTTTCAAGAAGTCTAAGCTCTTCGCCATACTTAGCTTTCTGGATTGAATTAGTTCCTATCTTGGTTGCACCATTTCCATCGAAGTAAATGGTGTAATTGATAGCTGACCAGCTTGCAACCACATCTTTATCTGTAGTGTATGTCCACTTATCATCAAGGACATTGTCGCCTACATAGTAGTCTACAAACTTATATCCTAATCTTGATGGCTCAGCGAAGCTTATGATGTCTCTATATCTCAATTCATAAACTCTACTACCTGATCCATCAGAGAAGTAACCACCATTTGCATCGACATAAGCAAACATAGTGCCTGTTGGGTTATCTCTATCTTTATAGATAGCTTCGAGTTCTACATGAGACTTAGTTGCAGGGAAGACTTTGGTGTCTATAGTGACATCTTTGCCGACACCAACTACATCCTTCTTGCCATAACGATCTGTATATGCCCAACCAGTCTGAACCATACCTGTCACATTAAATACTTTGTCACTGATTGTTGTGATCTCGCCATACTTAAATGGAGTAGGTGCGATGCTGCCTGTAGCAAGGCTTCCGCCTACGTATCTTATCTCATGAGTGTCGCCATCCCACTCGCCAGTAAATTTAATCGAATCATCCTTTGTGAGTTTGCTTACTGTAGCCTGTAGCTTATATGTCTCTCTTGTGCCTAATACTGACCAAGCGTCAAGAGTGTAGCCATCCTTAGTAAATATCTCGCCAGCAAGAGCGAACCTATCATTATATGCATGGCTGCCACCACTTATGTCGTGGTCTGGTGTAGTATCCTTCTCGCCTTTGTAGATTACTGCATAAGTGTGTTCATCCCATTCTGCTATAGCTTCAGTTGACTTATGGATCTTCTGAGTCTTAGTAAATGGTGTGAAATCTTCATTTCTATAATATCTAAAGTTATATCCAGGTCTCTCAGCATATACTTCACTGAATGTGCTGCCTTTCTCAACTGTTACTCTATATTTCTCGCTACTTCCTGCTATATAACCTTCGTTTGGATCATAAGTTACTATAATATCTGTGTTGGTGTCATCTTCTTCATTGCCCTCAACCTTAGCCCAGATAGCGTAGAGGTCTATGTTGTCCTTACCAGGATTTTCTTTGATAACTATATCAACGTAATCCATGTTGACATATCTAAATATTCCTGCATCTGATGCTGTAGCCCAACCACTGAGTTCATGGTCTGTCAACTTGTATGAATTATTATGTAACAAGTAACCTTCACCATATGTAGCAATCTGAGGGTTCATAGTGCCAGTTACTGATGCATTATTTGCAATGAAGTTGATTGTTACTACTCTTCTCTCATACCTTGCGTATAGGTTTACCTCTCTATCAAATCTTCCAAGTCCAAGGTCTCTTAACACTTTGCTTACT
>DGGU01000029.1 GCA_002392345.1 Lachnospiraceae bacterium UBA3866 | reverse complement strand
TCTATACTCGTCTCTGGTCCCATGAACACATAGTGGCCATCTATGTATGATTTAAAATACACTCCCTCTTCTTTTATCTTCCTGCCTGTCGACACAAGTGAAAACACTTGAAAACCACCACTATCAGTAAGTGTAGGTCCATCCCAGTTAGAAAATTTCTTTATGCCACCAAGTTTCTTTATAAGCTTATCACCGGTTTTTAAGTGGAGATGATAGGTATTGCAAAGTAAAACTTCCGTACCTATATTTTTCAAATCATAAGTTGATACAGCACCTTTTATAGCTGCCGCAGTTCCTACATTCATAAAACAAGGTGTCTCTATAACACCATCCACAGTCTCAAATGTAGCCGATTTTGCTCTTCCAACTTTTCCTATAAGCTTATACATATTTATAAAAAAGGCGGATTGTGATTCCGCCTTATATCTTACTTTTTCTTTTTCTTTTTATCTTTGGCTTTGATCTTATTCTCAACATTCGGCTTAATTTCTGTTTTGACTTCTACCTTCTTGCTTCTTTTGAAATCATACCAAAGTGGTCCTGTGATACAGATAGAAGAATAACATCCACATACTATACCTATGATAAGTGGCAAAGCAAATGCCTTTATACTACTTACACCCATGATATAAAGTACTATTACCATTATGAGGGTTGTAAGAGATGTATTAATTGATCTTGTAAATGTCTGGGTAATAGATATATTAACTATAGTATCAAGTTCCTCGCCACGAAGTCTACCTAGATTTTCTCTTATACGGTCAAATATAACTATAGTTGCGTTGATAGAATATCCGACTATAGTAAGCATACAAGCGATGAATGTAGAATCTACCGTCCATCTAAATACAGCATAGAAACCTATCGTCACAAGACAGTCATGGATAAGCGCTATAACTGCAGAACCTGCAAAACGAATATCCTTAAATCTAAACCATATGTATATAAGCATAAGTATAGTTGCTATGATAACTGCCACTATAGCATCTTGTCTCATCTCTACAGATACAGCTCCTGAGATATTTTCAGTATTGATTCTCTCTTCAGGGACATTGAAATCTGTCTCTATAGTCTCATACAATTCTTTCATCTCCTCTTGAGAAAGGAAACGAGATTTTATAATTACTTCATTGGAATTAGCAACTTTCTGAGTCTGGATATCTGCTGAACCTGTCACTTCTTCAAATATAGGAACTACTCTTCTATCTATATCTTCAAGTGAAAGGTCTTCATTGAACTCAACGCTTGTTGAAGATCCACCGCTAAAGTCAAGTCCGTAATTAAACCCACCTTGACCTCTACTTGCATTTATTCCTATAAATGCTATGCCAACTACTATAAGCACTACAGATATAGCATATGCAATCTTTCTAAATCCTACAAAGTTGGCTGGCTTTCTATCAACTTTCTTACCATATAATATCTCATTATCAAGACCTAAATCTAGGAAAGTATTCATTATGAATCTAGTAACAAAGAGTGCTGTGAACATAGATAGAACTATACCAAGTGCAAGTGTTGCAGCAAATCCCTTGATGCTTCCTGTACCTTTAAAATTAAGCACTGCTGCTGCTATAAGAGTAGTAAGGTTGCCATCTATGATAGCAGAAAGAGCTTTTCTATAACCATCTCTTGCTGCGACACGGACATTTTTTCCTGCACCAATCTCTTCTTTTATACGAGTAAATATGATGACATTGGCATCAACAGCCATACCTATAGAAAGTATGATACCTGCTATACCAGGAAGGGTTAAAGTTATTCCAAAAGCCTGTAGAAGGAATAACATAAGTCCTACATATATAACTAATGCAAGTGATGCTGATAAACCTGGTAGTAAGTAAATTACTATCATGAATAAGCATACTATGCCAAGACCAATAAGTCCAGCTCTAAGTGATGTTGCTATAGCATCTTGTCCAAGTTTTGCACCGACAACATTGGATCTTAATATATTAAGCTCTAGTTTAAGTGCACCTATACGAATAGTAGATGCAAGCTTCTCTGCTGAATCAAGATCGCCCATACCAGTAATCTGTGCTCTACCATCTGATATAACAGATTGTACAGTTGGATATGATACGAGTTCTCCATTATAAATTATATATATAGGTTGACCTAAGTTTCTTTCTGTAGCTGCTGCAAATTTTTCTTTTCCCTCATCAGTAAATGCAAGATCAACCACATACTGAGTCTGACCATGTCCATCATCAGTCATACCAGCACGAGCAGAAGTTATATCATTGCCATTGATAACTATCTGGTTGTCGTCAAATATAGGGGGCTGACTATAATCATAATTAAGGTAATCATTGTCGACATCTTCTGGTGTTAAATCAGCATCACTATATGTAGCTATATCACTTCTAGTACCTTGATTATTTCTGCTAATTATATCATCAAGATCCTCTGTATCATGATCATGTGCTTCGCCTTCTTGTATGATAGTTGCTCCTTCTTGAGGTGTGCCACCTATCTGGATAGATCCGTCAGGATTTTGTATAACATCTGCACCCTCTATATGAACATTATCACCAAGTATGTTGCCTGCTCCACTAGCAGCATTTCCTTCAGTATTGGTATGTCCTTCCACTTCACTATCACTTGCTACATTGCTACTTGTTGCTATCTCGCTCTCTGTCGCAAGAAGTGGCCAAGTAAGTTCGCCTTCTACAAAATAAAGAGTACCAGGCTTGCCAAGTTCTTCCAATATCTTATTGGCATCACTAACACCTGGTATGTCTATATTGATTTTATTACTACCTTCTTGGTATACTTCAGCTTCAGTAGAATAGTCCTGTGCTTTTAATTGGAGTTTATAAACTGAATCACTCATCTCCTCCGCAGTTGGATTAGCAGTCGCTGCCTGATATGTGATAGATACTCCTCCTGCAAGATCTAGTCCTAGATTGATACTGGGCATAGAAATTCTTCCTATATAAACGACTCCTGCTGCTAGAGCAAGAATTACTATTAGTCTAACTATGCCTCTCCCTATGTTTTTCATTTTATAACTCCCCCTAAAAAAGCTCCATCTTGTGGAGCTTTATCATTACTTTGCTGGTTCGAACTTTTCTATATATTTACGACATTTATCGTATTTATCTTCATGAAACGTTTCTATAACCATTAGCTTCCCATCAATATTTCTAAAGTAGTAATTATATCTTTCTGTACCATATGGATAAGGAACATCTAATGATACATGCTTGTAAGTTGCTCCTGCTATCTCTACATCATCTGGCACTGCCTTAGGTGCAAATTTCGCACAGATTGTATTAAGATCTCTCGCAAGTCTTGTATAATATACTGCAAGACGGCTATAATCATTGAAGAATACTGCAAAATCATACTTTATGCCTTCTGCGCTAAAATCATAATTATCATTAGCTGAATGTGTCTCATCTTCAAAGGTTAATTTATAATTTGACCATGTATTAGTGTAAGTATTACCTTTCTTAGTTGCTGTCACTGCAGTGAATCTATTAAGAGCATCATCATTGATTGTAAATCCGCTTTCATCAACTGCCTTAATATCAGCTACAGACTCAGCTGTCTCAGACTCTATCTCAGAATATATACTATCTTTCTTGAAAAGAGCCGCATCTTCTTTTTCCTTAAGAACTGTAGCAGAAAATGTAGGTACAGTGCTTAAAACAACAGAAAAAAGCGTAAAAAGAATTAATAATCTATTTCTCATTATTTCTCCCTTCAATAACTCAACACTGTAATTATAAATCTATATTGTGAAAAATTTATGTCCTAAATCTATTAATTTAGTGGCACTATGGAACAGTATATATGTGTTTAGCGTATCCATTCTCATAAGGTCCAAAGTTGCCTGATCCAGATCCAAGAGTGCTGTCGCTTGTGAAATTGAGGTACATACTACTAGGATCTAATCTCTCATTCTCTGGAGGTAGACCATATATCCATCTCTTCTCATTAGTATCTCTATAAGTCCAGCAAGGATTATCACTTGCCGCTATCTCGTTACCGTCTATGTCTTTAAGTCCAGAAGGTGTCTTAGTATGATACTTACCCTCGTATGGATAGTATCCTATAAACTGACCAGCTGGTCCTACATACAAGTAAGAACCTTGTTTATCTTTATATGATTTATAATCAGCTGTGCGTGGAGATCCTTTTGAATCTACAACTTCATATTTAAAGAAATCATCGCCTATAGTTAATTGTTGATTCTTATAATTAAGCATATTAGGAAGCGTCTCATATTGAGAATATGGGTGCTTTCTAATTATACCATAATTACTATCATCTGGATCTGGTTTAAGGATTACTCCATTTTGTATATATTTGCCACTTCTTTCTACAACAGTTGTTATTGGAGTAGTTCCCTCATACCAAGTATATCCACCTGTTGAATTGGCCATAAAATATATATCAGTATCTTTTAATTCTATAGTAACTTGCGCATTGAGCTTACACTGTGAACCAAGTCTTGAATCTTCTTCTGGATCATCTGATGTTGAACCGTTAAAATACATCCACTGCTCGCCTTCGCTTGCCATAAGGATACCTTTTTTCTCATCTAAGCCTACTGGATTGCTTGTGCCATATGGGTCTGGGTCTGCATTACCATCAGTTTCATTAGGGTCACCTACGACATTAATTCGAGTCAATTCCTCTGCTTGATATGCTTTTATAAAATTACCATTTTTAACTTTAACGAATGCATTTTCCTGCATAACTCCATCGTCATCAAATGCATAAGTATAAGCTCCTATCTTTCTTATTGTCTTCCTTAAAATATTACCATTAGATCCTGCATAGAACCATCTATCTTCATCATCAGCATGTCTCTTTTTATTGACCTCAAGTATAAGATCGTCGCCAGATGCAGAATAAGCACCAGGAACTGCCTGTATCCAACCCTTCTGTAAATAGCCATCATATTCTTCGCTGAAATACTTCATGTTAGAGTTTGTTGCTCTACCAGGTTCAGTTGAATACCAACTATTCTTTCTTACACCATTGCTGTCAAATGCAAATCTCTGTCCATCTATAATTCTGCTAACTGCTCTGCCTGTATCTGTAGCAGTCTCTTTCGCTGCAACTTTTCTACAAGTCTTCTCGTCAAAGTATAGAACTATCTCTTCATTGTCATCGTATTCGCTTCCTCTTACGCTTCCTTCATAGTAGTGCCAACCTTTGCATGCTGCACCATTTTCCTCTGGGTCAAAATAGTACACACAATCTTCATAAGCTGCTACATCGTCTGGGTCTTGTTCAACACCATTTTGGTCATAATATCCTTCAAGTTTCTCCGCGTCAGAGTTAAATCCGTATCTCTCACCTTCAATTGTCTTTATAACTAAACCAACATTCTCTCCTGCTCTATAAGCTCTGCCTGTTGGTCCAAAATAATAATCTGTATATGTTATAGAACTATCTGATTCATCGATTGATTCATCACTGTACCAACGATTCTTGTACATAGCTCCATTATAATCAAAATAATATAACTCGTTATTATAACTTACTAATTCGTTCTTAACCATCTTGCCGTTCTCGCCAAAAAAGAATCTATCTCCTTCGATGTTGTACATAAAATTAGTAGCCATAATTCCTGTATCAATAAAGAAATAAAAGTCCGTACCATCATAGAAGAGTCCCTTGCCGACAGTAGAAAAATCTACATCACCAAGCAAACTTCCTGGAGCATAAACTTTATCTTCCTTATACTCAAAATATTCTTCAACCTTTGGTCCTGGAGTACGTCCTGCGTATGCCTGTTCTGGCAATTCTCCGGTATGAAAATCAGTAGTAGGATCAGCTAAAACAACGCTTGTCATACTACAAACCAAAGATATAATCACAAAAAATGATATGAGTTTTTTGTAAAACATATTCTTACCTCACTCAAAAACACATAGTTTTAAAGTTTCCCCAAAACTACACATGTATCATATGAAATTATAATATAAAATGCCATTATTTGCAACCACTTTTTAAGTTCAATGTGTGGCTATTTTGTGGCAAGGGAGCCTTGCAGAAACTGCTGAAAAGTTCACTTTTCAAGCAGTAAATGCAAGGCTCCCAAGGGAAAAAGAGTATAGTTACTATATTTTTATGCACACGATACTGTCTATATAAGTTGTATAGTAACGTGATACAATTCTCGCAAATAATGGCAAAATAGGCATATTTTAAGGGTTATCTATAGGTGATAAGGTTAATGTCTATATAATATCTTCCCATGTACTCATTTACTTTTGGGTAATACACTATATCAAGGGTTTTGCTCTTCTCAAGTCGCTCTTTCATATACATTACATCTTCAAATATGACCCCCTTGCCAGAGTTTCCATCCTTATCAAACTTTAATTTCACAACATTTTGATCGTTTCCGTACACGTTGGTGATAGCAGTTTCAACATCTCTTGTAGCAAATGTTGGCCTATTAAATTTCTGACCAAATGGTTCAAGTTTCTCTAAATCATCTACAACTTCTTTTGTAATCTCATAAAACGGAAATTCGGCATCTATGTATATCTTACTTACAAAATCATCGCTCGTGAGACTGCACTCCTCATTTA
>DGGU01000062.1 GCA_002392345.1 Lachnospiraceae bacterium UBA3866 | reverse complement strand
TTCGTTATAGAATCAGTATCATATCTTCTTGTGCTCTTATATCCTGAGACACCGGGAAATATTCTTAAACGAAGTTCGCCGTCCACATCTTTACTATAATCAAAACTCGCCTCTACGATGATCATATCTCTTGACTGACCGCCATATATAAAATTGCCAAGACTATATACTATAGGCACGCCTTTATAATATTCTATCTCTTGAGTGGTATGCGCATGCGTTCCTATAACAAGATCTGCACCTGCATCTACGAGTTTATGCCCTAAAAACCTCTGTGTCTTATTAGACTCATTTTCTAGTTCATTGCCCCAGTGCATGTAGACTATCACTTTATCAACATATGGTTTTATCGATTCTATCTCTCTAGCAACACTTTCTATATCATATCCATTAAAGACGCCACCGTGTAATTCATTCGCCTGCCACTTCCCGCTCGGAAGCACCGCAGATGCCCCAAGAAATCCATATCTCTTGCCATCTATCTTTTTTACATAGACTCTTTTAGCAGCACTAAGTGTATCGCCCGCCCCCATATGACCTATGTCTATAGAATCAAGCGTTTTAATAGTATTATCAAGAGCTTCCATTCCAAAATCAAGTATATGATTGTTAGCTAAGGTAAATAAATCTATGTTTAATTCCTTTAATCCTTTTACATATTTGCTTGGCAAAGCAAATGTATATGTCTTATCTGCACGGTTATCTTTTTCATCTGTTATGGAACATTCAAGGTTGGCTATGTTCATATCAGTATTACTTAAGATCTCTGAAAAGCTTGCATCAAGTATTCCTGAGATTCCCTTTTCATCGTAGGACTTTCTTATATTCGTCGAAAAAAATACATCTCCCACAAAACAGAACTTATCTTTCTTTTCTCTTATAATAGTCTTAACTTCACTTGGAGTTGAAGCTATACTTTTATATGTATGTAAAGTTGTGACTACCAAAGCTACTACGAGTGACACTACGATGCCGTATAATGACTTTTTCAAAACATCCTTCATTATGAATTTTATTAGATGTAACTTTTCTGTTGTAGATAATAATCAAGTATCGTCATTGCCACCATAGATTCCACTACAACAACAATCCTATCAACTATGCAGATATCATTTCTGCCACCAAGCTCTACTTCTATCTCGTTACCATTAACGTCTATTGTCTTTTGCAATTTTCCTATAGTTGGTGTTGGCTTGACTGCCACTCTTATAATTATATCCTCGCCATTGCTTATACCACCTAAAATGCCGCCAGCATTATTGGTTTTAGTCTTACCTCCCGCCATCATCTCATCGTTATTCTCAGATCCAAGAGCATTCACAACATCAAAGCCTGCACCAATCTCGACACCTTTCACTGCTCCTATAGACATAAGAGCCTTTGCAAGTTCTGCATCAAGTTTATCAAAAACTGGTTCGCCAAGTCCTATAGGACAACCTTTTACTACACATTCAACTGTGCCACCTATAGAATCTTTTATCTCATTAAGATCTATGTCATCATTACCGCCGGTGAGTTTATCTAAATCATAGCTTCCACTTGCTTTTACCAAGATGCCTTTTTCTTTTAGCACTTTTGCTGCAACTGCGCCACCTATAACTCTTCCTATCGTCTCTCTTCCAGATGACCTTCCACCACTTCTATAATCTCTTATACCATATTTTTTTTCATAAGTATAATCAGCATGACCTGGTCTATAGATATTTTTCAATACACTATATTCACTGTCACTTGCATCTTCATTTCTAACTATAGCGCATATAGGCGTTCCAAGAGTCTCCCCTTCGAACACTCCAGATAATATCTCTACCTTGTCCATTTCTTTTCTTGTAGTAGAAAGCTCCGAGTCATTGGGGCGCCTACGATTAAGATATATTTGTATATCTTCTTCTTTTAATTCTATGTTGCTTGGACAACCATCGATAATAGCGCCAATCGCCTTCCCGTGCGACTCACCAAAAGTAGTAACCTTATACAGTTTTCCAAAACTATTTCCTGCCATGGTTTAATTATAATATAATTCAGTTAAAAATCAATATAAACTATGAATTTAAAGCCCCGTGCGGATGCCCTAGTTCTCTTTGTAATTACTTGTATTAATCTTTACATACTTGACATCTGCTCTGTCGTACTTATCAAGCATCTTGGTTATCCTCTTACTATGCTCTTTCGTAAATGCATAGATGTCAAACTCATGATACTTCGTCTCACCATGCTCATCTTCTTTGTTATTTTCATAGAAATACCAAAATCTCTTGTAAGGAATGTTGTTGTCTTTAAAATACCTTTCTAACTCTTCTTTTTTGTCATCATACTTTGTTGATATTTCAAACTTATATATGTATTCCTTCAAATGTTTCTGTTGATATATCATTGCTGATGTATATGAGATGGTCGTCGCTATAACTACCACAACACAACTCACAACCACATCTGCCCCTGATATAGCTTTAATGCAAAGTATGTCGAACACAACATAGATATCTGCAAGTACTACTGCAAGTAAGATGTTTTTACTGTTTAAGAAAAATATCTGCTTAAATTCATGAAGTCCTTCATGTATAATCCTGAGTATGAGATATACTATGATGCCCGCTATTCCTGTTCCAATTATTATATTGCTCATTTACTTTTCACCTCTTCTTTTCTTTTTTTTCGCACAAACTAAGATTATATCACATCTCGAAGAGGTTTTTTTGAAATTTTTCTTAAGTTTTATTATTAATTTATGTACATAATTTTATTATTAATATTGTAATAAGTCTTTTTATCTATATTTTCTAAATTTACCTTACCCTTGGTTATATTACTTATATCTACTTTAAACTTATCAAACTTTATATCATCAACTAGATATTTTAATTTAATTTTTTCTTCAAATTTACTTTCCAGTTGAGTTATGCTCATATGTTTTTTGTCACTACGTTGTGCATCAGCATTTGAAAATTTCTGATTTATGTTTTGCACTACATTCTCTATTTTTCCGTAATCATCATACTCTACACTAAACTCCACAAGACATCCTTCATATATATTAGAATACTTCGCATCTCTTAATGCAAGCTTTAAACTATCGCTATATGCTCTTACAAGTCCACCTGTTC
>DGGU01000039.1 GCA_002392345.1 Lachnospiraceae bacterium UBA3866 | reverse complement strand
TCGAAAAACGGAGTTTTTCGAGGTGTCCTTAAATAACAAGGCAAGTGCCAAAATCCCTTATTTCTACGGGGATTACAGAGCCTTCTCCAAAAACTGCTTCAATATCTTTTGTAAAATCTGCTTTTTTGTCGATCCTTACGATAGCCTGTATGGTACCTGCAAATCCGCCGCCCTGGACACGAACAACGCCATCACCACATGCATACTTTTCTGATAGGGCAAGAGCAAGGGCTACAGCTTCATTTTTAGTATCATGCGAATCATATACATTTTGAAGGTATTTATAGCTTGAATTTCCTGATTCGTTCATAAGTTTAATTATATCTACAATATCCTTATTTTCTATTGCTTCATTTAACTTTCTCGCTCTTTCAGTCTCATTAAAATAATGATGGGCACGAAGTATGGCTCTATCATTAGATACAACTTTTCTAAGCTCCTTTAAGTTCTTATAAAACTCATTTTTATCAACTCTTGAGAGATGATCCTTACCAAAATACTTTGCCACCATTTTCATTTCATTTGGTATTGCTGCATATTCAGAAGTAAGATTTGCATGATCAGCTCTTGAATTAATAATAAGTAACTGATAGCCAAAATCACCAAATCTAAATATATTCTTTTCTATCTTAGGTTTCTCATCATAAAAATCCATAGAAACAAAGCCACCGACAGATATAGCCATCTGATCCATAAGCCCACAAGGTTTACCAAAATAATTATTTTCAACATACTGAGATATGATCGCTCTATCAACAGAATCAACCTTATCATCATTATATAAGTAATTATATATCTCTGTGATAAGTATTTCAAAACATGCACTTGATGATAATCCTGAACCGACAAGTACTCTCATATCTTGGCATGCTTTAAAGCCTCCTATGTTATATGAGAGTTCTTTATATCTTGCAGCGGTTCCACGAATTATTGATTTAGTGTTATTCTTCTCTTCTTCATGGATACTCAGATCATTTAGATGTACTTCATTCATTAAAAATACATCATCATAAAATGATGCAACCATATCATCAGATTTTTTAACTATACATAAGTTGTCGATACTTATGCTAGATGCGATAACAAAGCCTTTTTGATGATCTGTATGATTACCACCAATCTCAGTCCTACCAGGTGATGATATAATATGATAATCGCCATCTCCATAAAGTTCATAAGCCTTATCAATGAGTTTAAGATATCTTTCTCTCTCATCAGCTATGTCGCTCTTATCACTAGTACAATAATACTTTAAAACGATTTTATCAAACTCATTCGAACTAACATAGTTTTTTAATTCAGAAATTTTCATATAGACTCCTTATGTTTTATAGCATCATTAATTATATGAATTGCTTACATGATAGTCTGAAATCTGAACAAATATTATAGATATAAATGTTATAACGATACCTAAAATTTGAAATACATTTAATGACTGTCCTAGTATAATCCATCCAAATATAGCTGCAAATATTCCTTCAAGACTCATTATAAGAGTTGCAACAATCGGTTCACAATATCTTTGTCCAAGTATCTGAAATGTATATGCGACGCCTGAAGCTAGTATTCCAGAATAAAGTATACTTATAATCGCCTTCCTTGCATTAACCATTGAAGAAAAATCTTCTTTAAATAAAATCGCACACAGTAATCCAAGCACTCCTATGATAACAAATCTAAAAAATGAGAACTTAAGTGGATCAATATTAGTAACATATTTTGGAATCTGGATTATAGTAACTGAATATAATATAGTAGATAGGAAAACCCATACATCGCCTATATTAATCCCATCTATAGAGCCACTACTTAGCATCATAATGCCTACCATTGATGTTACAATAAACACCCAAGTTATAAGCTTTATTTTCCTTCTATATAGTAAAAACATAAGTATTGGGACACATATAACTTCAAGAGATGCTATAAGACCAGCTTTGGCTGTCGTGGTTCCTTGAACGCCTATTTGTTGAGTCATCATAGCAAAAAACAGTGTAACTCCACACCAGAAGGAATTCTTAATTGTAAGTACTTTATCTTCTTCTATTCTAAAAAAACAGAATCTACTAGTTCTATGACAATTATCAAAAAGTATCATAATAAAAATAGATATACAGGCAAAAATACATCTATAAGTATTAAACGTAAATGCCCCAAGAATCTTACCGCCTAAAAGTTGTGATATGAAAGAACCACCCCAGATAAGAGCTGTTATAAGAAGCAATATAATACCTTTTGCTTGATTCTTAATCATAAAAATATTATAGCATATAATATTTAAAAATGTTATACTATATGAAGTTTAATAAATATGAAAAGAATACTTATAAAAATCGCATATGACGGCAGGAATTATAAAGGCTGGCAAGGTAGTGATAAAAATAAATCGATAGAGCATATAATTAATGTTGCCGTCTCTAAAGCTACAAAGGAAAATATAAGTATAATTGGCGCTAGTAGAACCGATAGCAAGGTTCATGCAAATTGCAACATTGCTGTATTTGACACAAATTCTGATATAGTGCCAGATAAGTTTAATTATGTTCTAAATAACCTTCTTCCAGATGACATTTCAATACTCGAATCATATGAGGTTCCAGCTTCTTTTCATCCAAGAAAAGCAAAATGCATTAAAACATATATATATAGGCTTCATGTTGCAAAAGTAAGAAATCCACTCAAAGAATGGAACGCCCACTTTGTATATTATGATGTAGATATTGATAAGATGATAGAAGCATCAAGGTATCTTATTGGAACTCATGATTTTAAATCATTTGTAAATCCAGAATCACAGCTTATAGAAAAAGCTATCAAAGAAAATATACCACTTGAAAAGGTGACAACTCGTGAAATATATTCTATAGGCATAGATAGACTTTATGATATTATAGAAATTAAAATCTCTGGCAATGGATTTCTATACCACATGGTGAGAATTATCTGCGGAACTCTTCTAAAAATCGGTATGGGAATGTGGAAACCTTCTTATATAAAAGAAATCCTCGCGAGCAAAGACAGAAAAAATGCAGGGTTCACCCTCCCTGCAAAAGGTCTAACACTTGAAAACATAGAATATATAGAATCTAACCGAGTATCATAGCATCTGATGGTGCATCTTTAGTTTGATTGAACTTCTTAAGTAAGTCTTCAACTGTCAATTTCTTCTTTTCATCTCCTGACACATCATAGATTATCTTCCCTTGGTCCATCATTATAAGTCGATTGCCATAATTAATTGCATCTCTCATATTGTGTGTAATCATAAGTGTGGTGATCTTATCTAACTCAATAATCTCATTAGTAAGATTTAGAACTAGGCTAGCAGTCTTAGGGTCAAGAGCCGCTGTATGCTCATCAAGCATAAGTAGATCAGGTTTTTTAATAGTTGCCATAAGTAAAGTTATAGCTTGTCTCTGACCACCAGATAAGAGTTTTACTTTAGACTTCATCCTATCTTCAAGGCCAAGTCCTAGTTTAGCAAGACTCATCTTAAATTGATTTTCTTTATCATTACTAATCATCCATCTAAATGGACTTCTATTCTCTCCCCTTTTATATGCTAGTGCAAGATTTTCTTCAATCCACATATCAGATGCAGTGCCAAGCATAGGATCTTGAAAAACTCTTCCGATATACTTTGCTCTTTTGTGCTCAGGGAACTTTGTTATATCAATACCATTAATTTCAATTTTACCAGAATCTGGAGTTGTAGCACCCGAAATCACATTTTGAAGTGTTGATTTGCCTGCGCCATTGCCACCAATTACAGTTACAAAATCTCCATCATTAAGAGTAAGATTTACATCTTCAAGTGCTCTTTTCTCATTTATTGTCCCTACATTGAAGGTCTTATATACATTAGTTATCTTAAGCATTAGAAGCACCTCTATTCCGCATAGCCATATTTTCTTTGAATATAGGCATAGCAAGCGCTATCACTACTATAATTGCCGAGATAAGTTGCATATCGTTAGCCTTAAGACCAAGTCTTATAACTATAGCTCTAATTATGAAAAATAATATACAGCCAAAAACACTTGAAAATAGCCTTATACCAAAATTAGAAAATCTTCTAAAAAACACTTCACCAATGACTATTGAGGCAAGTCCATAAACTATGGCACCTTTTCCCATACCTACATCGGCATATTTATTCATCTCAACAAGCATGGCACCAGATAAGCCTATAAGCATGTTGGATAGAGTTATACCAAAAAGCTTAATGTTATCAGTATTAACCCCAAGAGCCCTTATCATCTTTTCGTTATTACCGGTAGCTCTTATAGATGCGCCAAATTCAGTTCCAAGAAGTGAATATAAAAAAATGATGCAAATTATAGATACTATAATGCCAAGAAGCATACCAGCCCTTGAATGTGGAAGATTAGTAAGATGAGCTAAAAATGTAATATTAGTATCAATATTAGCAATACTAACATTGGCCTTATCGCCAAGTATCCTCAAATTTATTGAATACAAACCAAGCTGAGTAAGTATACCAGCGAGAATTGCTGGTATCTTACACTTAGTATGTAAAAGACCAGTTATAAAGCCGCAAACTCCACCAGCCATCATTGCAATAATAAGACATATGGTTGGGTCGATATTTGCAAGCGCAGTCACAGCAAACACTGCTCCACCAGTCGCAAAACTTCCATCAACTGTTAGATCAGATACATTTAAGATTTTATATGTGATGAAGATGCCAAGAACCATCACACCCCATATAACACCTTGTCCAATTGCTCCAAGAAGGGATCCGAGCATCTATTCCTCCTTAAGTCCAAGAGCTTTTGCTGTATCAACATTAATCTTCCTTTCGCATGATGCAGCCTCAAGATATGCAACGGGGATAGAACCTGGGTTTTCACCATTAACAAGAATTCTCTCTGCAAGTTTTCCTGCAAGTTTTCCAAGCTCATAATAATCGATACCATAAGTAGCATATCCACCCTTATCAACCATGCTCTCTTCACCAACTATAGTTGGTATTTTATTTTCAAGGCATAAAGTCGCTACTGTATCAAAACCAGCAGCGATCACATTATCAGTTGGGATATAGATAACATCAACTTTACCAACCATTGACTCAACTACAGTCTGTATATCTGCAGAATTAACTACAGTATATTCTGTCGCATTAAGTCCTCTTTTTTTAGCTGATTCTATAGCCAGGTCAGATTGTATCTTAGAATTTGCTTCAGCAGAACAGAATAGTATACCAACTTCCTTAGCATCTGGTACAAGTTCAACTAATAAATCAAATTGAGCATCTACTGGTGTAAGATCAGATGCAGCAGTAAGATTGCCACCTGGATTATTGTTGCTCTTGCAAAGTCCTGATCCTTCAGGATCTGTTACTGCAGATGCTATAATAGGTGTAGTCTCAAGGTGCGCCATCACACTTTGTGCAGCAGGAGTTGCTATGGCATAACATAAATCTAAATCATCATTAGAAAACTTTTCAGCAATAGTCTCACATGCTGATTGTTCCCCTGATGCATTTTGATAATCCATAACAAATTTTATTCCCTTTTCTGTCAAGTAATCAACAAAACCTTGATAAGAATTATCAAGTGCTGCATGTTGCACTAGCTGTAAAGTACCTATCTTATATACTTTATCAGTAGTAGTTTCTACAGTCTCTTCATTCTCATTTGCAACATTAGCATTCTCTTCAACAGTTTGATTGGATGTGTTAGCGGTATTATTACTTGAACAAGCAATGACATTGCAAGCAAGTACAAATACAACTAATAATGCAAAAATCTTTTTTAAAATTCTCATATAAATACTCTCCTAATAATTAATATATCTCTAAATAGTATTTTTATACAACATTTAATTTTAACACATTGCTTAATTTTATTCAATTATTACTTTAGATATTGACTTATAACAAGTATTGCTTATAATGCCAATAATTAGTCCAGAAATTATGCCTATAACAATATATAGATATATTATATTAATAACACTTATATTCTTTGTTATAAATGAAACCGCTATAACCTGACCTATATTATGCATAACTCCTCCAACGATACTTGTAGTAATGATACTAAAATTTAGCTGCTTCGTTGCAAAGGCCATTGCAATAAAACTTAAAGCAAACCCTGAAAGCGATATAATGAATCTAACTAGATTTGAAAATAATATGCCAAGTATAATTAGCCTTAGGATGTTGATAATGAGCGTCCTTCTCACAGTTAAGATTTTAAGTGAGATTAGTGTCACTATATTTGACAGGCCAAGTTTAATGCCTATAATCCCGACATTAATTGGGATCATAGCTTCGACATATCCAAGGATAAGAGATAGGCTAAGGGCTATAATTGATAATGCATATAACCTTGTATTATTTGTTTTATAGTTTTCAATTGACATTATCTACAATATATGATAAATTATATACATAATTCTTTGAATTATATGGAGGAACTATGAAAGGTACTGTTAAGTGGTTCAACAAACAAAAAGGTTATGGCTTTATCAATGATGAAACTGGTAAGGATGTATTCGTACATTATTCAGGAATAAACATGGAGGGCTATAAAAATCTTGAGGAAGGACAAGCTGTAGAGTTCGAAGTAACTAATGGCGATAAAGGCCCTCAAGCTACAAACGTAACTGTTTGCTAATCAAAAAGAGAGCTGCTTCAAAGCAGTTCTTTTTTTTAGTTATATTTTTGTAAAAATTTCTTAGTACGTTCCATCTTAGGATTCGTTATAAGTTCGTGTGCATCTCCTTCTTCTACAATAACTCCATTATCAACAAATATCGCTCTATCTGCTACATCTCTAGCAAAATTCATCTCATGAGTTACTATAACCATAGTTTTATTTTCATTAGCTAGATCTTTAATTACTTTTAAAATCTCACCTGTAAGTTCTGGATCAAGCGCTGATGTCGGTTCATCAAAATATATAATCTTAGGTTCAAGACAAAGTGCACGAGCGATAGCAACTCTTTGCTGCTGTCCACCAGACAATTCACATGGGTATCTCATCGCTTTAGTTTCAAGCCCCATCTTTTTAAGATACTTCATAGCACTTGCTTCAACTTCATCTTTATCTCTCTTCTCTACTGATATAGGTGCATCCATAACGTTTCTTAGAACTGTCCAATGTGGGAATAAGTTGAAATTCTGAAAAACTAATCCAAAATTACTTTTAATCTTTATTAGTTCCTTATTATTATTCAGTGCATCAATCGATAATTCATTTTGTCCAATGTATCTAGAAGCTCCATTATCAGAAGTTACTATCTTCTCCCCAAGATAAGACATCTCACCATCATCCATGTACTGCAAAAACGTACATATACGAAGTAAGGTAGTCTTGCCACTACCGCTTGAACCAATAATGGCAAGCACTTCTCCTTCTTTCACATTAAAACTTATATCATCAATAACTTTAATGCCATCAAAACTTTTTTTGCAATTTTTAATTTCAAATATATTCATGTTATGAGTAATAGTTAAAACTCTTCTCTATCTTCTCAAGAATAAATGCAACCAGATAATTAAATATATAGTAGAAAAGTCCTGCAACAAATAATGGAACTATAGTAGTCTCTGCCGCAGCAACTTGTTTTGCCATAGTGAACATCTCAGCATAGGCTACAACAAACGCAAGTGAAGTATCTTTAATAAGTGTGATAACCTCATTGGTAACTGGCGGCAAAACTCTTTTCACCATTTGTGGAAATATAATCTTAAAAAATCTCTTTGTTTTTGTATAACCAAGCACTGTAGCAGCTTCATATTGTCCAATTGGTATACTCTCTATGCCAGCTCTATAAATCTCTGCAAAGTATGCTGCATAATTAATCGAAAAACCAATTATGATTGATAAAATTCTCCAATCGCTATTTAATCTTATGCCAAAGATATAATATGGTCCAAAGAACCATACTATAAGTTGTAGCATGAGCGGAGTTCCACGAAGTATAGATATAATTACTGTTGCTATACCTTTTACAAATCTATTCTTAGACATTCTCATAAAACATATAGGAAGACCAAGTGGCAACGAGAATATGAGTGTCATGAAAAAGATAAGTAGAGTGGCTTTCGCTCCGCTTAAAATTTTAGGAATAAATTCTATCATTAGTTATTCTACATAATCCCCTATACATATCATAGAAGGCAAGGCAAAATCAACATATTTGTTGGCAATTTTACTAAATGTTCCATCTTTCCACATACTAGAAAGTACTTTCTCAACTTCATTTCTAAGTTCAGTGTTACCCTTTTTGAAGCCAATAGCATATTGCTCTTTAGAAACTATATCATCAAGTTGTCTAAACTTGCCACCAGAGTTATTAAGTTGATATTTTGCTACTCCTATATCAACAGATATACAATCTATAACACCTGATTCAAGGTTCATAAATGCTGAATTATAATCTGCACATTGCTCAAGCGAAGCGAAAGTGCTTGCAAACTCTTTATTAGCATCATCTTCTGTAAGTGCAGCAAGTCCAGTTGAACCAGCCTGAGCCATAACAACCTTGCCAGCTAAATCAGCCTTAGTATAGATATCAGAATCATTATTAACTATAAGAACTATAGAATTATCTACATAAGGGAAGGTCCAGGTATAATCATCTTCTCTGCCTGTGATGGTAAAACCATTCCATATACAATCTATGTTTCCAGAATTAAGTTCAAGATCCTTAGAATCCCAATCTATAGGTTGTGCAACAAACTCATATCCTGCTCTATTGCAGAATTCTTTTGCTAAATCAAGATCAAAACCAGTGTATGAACCATCCTCAGCCATATATCCATATGGTGGATATTCTGCATCAAACCCAACGACAAATTTCTTAGTAGAAGTCTCGTTTTCCACAGTCTCTACACTTTCAGTTTTAACTTCGCTCTTGCAAGCTGTGAATGCAAAAATTGATAAAACTACTAAAATTAGTGATACTAAACGATACTTTTTCATATTACGCCTCCGTTTTTTTAATAACTTCTTTATATCCGCCAGTTCCATAATTAAGAGCCTTATTGACCCTACTTAAAGTTGCGGAACTTAAACCTATTTTTGAAATGATTTCATTATAACTTTCACCCTTAGACAATAACTTTGCCGCTTCAAGCCTTTTACTCATATCAAGTATTTCTTTAATAGTGCATAGGTCTTCAAGAAAATTATATACTTCTTTTTTTGTTTTAAGCTTAGCTATAGTGTCGACAAGTTTATCTGTGTAAGCATTATGAAAACTCTCCATAAATCACCTCGAATAAACTAAATAAGTTTTTGCTTTATCAATTTATTAGTTTATCACTTTATCGCAATAAAGTCAAGGGCAAAAATATAAAGGTTATGAAGTCATAACCTTTAATACAATAGAGTGTATCATAGAACATTTAAAATATAATCTAATATGCTATCTGCCACATTAAGCCCTAAAGTCTTATTAAAACTTACAAAATATGCATTGGAATTGACCTCGCAGAGTAATGGTTCATCATCTTTTCCAAAAAGTAGATCAACTCCACAAAAATCTAATTCAAGAGCTTTTTTAGCATTGAGTGCCATCTCAACCTGTCTTGCATCAGGAGTATATGGTGTTGCAACTCCACCCAGTTCAATATTCGCTCTAAAATCTCCAGTTTTGTTTTCACGCTTTATCGAGCCCATAACCTTATCACCAACTATATAGATCCTTAGATCTCGCCCAAAACTTTCTTTAATATATTCTTGTATGATAAATGGCCATACATCACATTTCTTAATTCGTAATTTAAGATCTTCTAATTCATTAATTAGATATACTTGCTGCCCAAATGAGCCAACACATTCTTTAAATATAAACGGGTACTCAAATTCACTTAATATGTATTCTATAAACTCATCATCATTAGATAGGTCATGATAATATATAAGTGGTGATATTATAGTCTTTGGCATCTTTATATCAAAATTTATGAGATTAAGATAAGTAAGCGCCTTATCATCGCAAATCCGTATGCTTTCCGATGAATTAAATACTCTAATACCTTTATTTTCTATTAGCTTCGCGAGTTTTACGTCCTTATCCCAAAACAATACAAAATCAGGCTTTATAAAATTACTGCTACTTAAAGTCTTATAAAATGACACATTATCATATGCTATCAAGTCAATATAATGGTTTTTAGCAGATTCCAATATATCATTCTTAACTTTAATGAAACTATCAGATATAAAATATTTATTTGTTATAAGGTATCCAAGCATTTAGAATAGACCCACTATATTGCCTTTCACATCTAAATCAATTTTCTCAGCAGCTGGAACTTTAGGAAGCCCTGGCATAGTCATGATGTTACCAGTTAATGCAACTATAAACTTAGCGCCATTAGAAATCTTGAGATTACGAACAGTTATCTTAAAGCCTCTTGGAGCACCAAGAAGTTTCTGGTTATCTGAGAATGAATATTGAGTCTTAGCAACACATATTGGAAGTTTATCAAGCGATAATTTTTCAAGTTGTGCTCTTTGCTCTATTGCATTTTCAGTCCACTCTACTCCATCAGCATGATAGATCTTCGTCGCGATGTCATTAATCTTCTTCTCTATACTATCATTTACATCATAGGCGAATGAAAAATCATCCTTGCTATATCCTTCTATTGCTTTTAAAACTTCTTTTGCAAGATTGATGCCTCCATCTGAACCTTTAGCCCATACTTCTGATAAAACTGCTCTTACATTCAATTTCTTACACTCATCCTCTATAGTTTCAAGTTCAAGATTAGTATCTGTAGGAAAAGCATTTATCGCTACTACACATGGCAGTTTATAAACTTTAGTTAGATTCTCTACATGTTGCATAAGATTAGGTAAGCCAGCTTTTAATGCATCTATATTTTCAATATTTAAGTTGAATTTCTTTTCGTCAAGACGATATTTTGATACGTCTATACCACTATTTTCAAGTGATTGATAGCCATGATGTTTTAAGGCCCTTATAGTTGCAACTATAACGACTGCAGATGGCCTTAGTCCCGCCACTCTACATTTTATATCAAGAAATTTCTCTGCCCCAAGGTCAGCACCGAAACCTGCCTCTGTAACCACTATATCTGATAAAGCAAGTGCAGTTTTAGTTGCCACTACTGAGTTACATCCATGAGCTATATTTGCAAAAGGGCCACCATGTATTATAGCCGGAGTTCCTTCAAGAGTCTGGACAAGATTAGGTTTAAATGCATCCTTAAGTAGTACAAGTGCGGCACCAGTTGCCTTTATGTCATCTACAGTTACCGGCTTATCATCTTTAGTATATGCAATAATGATATTTCCAAGTCTATGTCTCAAATCATCAATATCAGACGCTAGGCAAAATACAGCCATTATTTCTGATGCAACAGTTATGTCAAATGAATCATTGCGAGGAACACCATTTTTTTCTCCGCCTTCACCAACAGTTATGAATCTAAGTTCCCTATCGTTCATATCTACTGCCCTATGCCAGATAATTTTATTAATGTCGATATTTAATTCATTTCCTTGAAATATATGATTATCGATAGCTGCACATAACAAATTATTACAAGTTGTGATAGCGTGTATATCTCCAGTAAAATGCAAGTTAATATCTTCCATAGGAACTACTTGAGAATATCCTCCACCGGTAGCGCCACCTTTTATACCAAAAACAGGTCCTAAAGAAGGTTCCCTTAAGCAAAGAAACGCATTCTTGCCAAGCTTCTTAAAAGCATCATAAATACCTATAGCCATTGTAGTTTTACTTTCCCCATAAGGAGTAGGATTAATAG
>DGGU01000001.1 GCA_002392345.1 Lachnospiraceae bacterium UBA3866 | reverse complement strand
TTGTAATTTTTTGGTGCTATAAACTTACTCATAATTTCTCCTTTTGGGCGATGCAGTGCTCGCCCTTATTTATTGGAATACAATAAAAAATCCTTTATGTTGAGAACTTTAATTCCATCTTTGGCAATTGGCAATTCATCCATGGTGATTATTGTTTTTTCGAAATTGTCATTTATTTGCGAAAGTGGTTTTAATTCTCGATTAAAAGTATTTTTATCTAGAACGGAGGCTGAAACCTGAATGTATTTTAGATCATTATTTTTTTTGCAAATGAAGTCGACCTCTAGATTATTGACCTTACCTATTTTAACCTTGTAGCCCCTTCTTAATAATTCAATATATACGATATTTTCTAATATATTACCATAGTTGTTATGAGAGTTTGTTAAGAAAAGTCTAAAGCCTTGATCAACAATGTATAATTTGTTTAGAGATTCAAGATTTTGTTTGCCCTTGATGTCATATCTTTTGCATTTGTAAAATAATAAACTTTCACTTAAAAAAGAAATATAATTATCAATAGTGATAGATGAAACTTTTCTTCCTTTTGATGTCAGTGTATCTGCAATGCTTTTGGCTGATATTATAGATCCAACTGAATCACAGAGAAAGGAAGATAAATCTTCCAATAACCCAACGTCTTTAATATTTTTTCTTTTCACAATATCTTTTAGTAAAACTGTGCTATATAGTGAATTGAGATATTCAATTTTAGTTTCAGGGTCGTTTAGCTCTAATGTATATGGCATGCCACCAAATATTAAATAATGATTGAATGCCTCATCAATGTTTTCGTTTTTTGCCTCAGTGTATTCTTTAAATGAAAATGGATATATTTTAATTTCTATGTGCCTACCAGTAAGTAGAGTAGCAAGTTCACTTGATAAAAGGTTGGCATTGGAACCAGTGATGTATATATCTATTTCTTTGTCAAGGTATAAAGAGTCTATAGCCTTTTCAAAATTTTTTACTTCTTGGATTTCGTCTAGCAAAACATAGAGTTTTTTTCCGGGAACTTTTCTTTCAAGAATGGTATGATATAAAAATTTATAATCATATAATTTGTCGTCAAGGATTTTTTCAAAGTTATAATAGATTATCTGATTTTCCTCAATGCCATCTTGTTTTAAAAAATCAATAAATTGCAATAAAATAGTGCTCTTGCCACATCTTCTGACGCCTGTAAGCACTTTGATTAAATCTAAATCTTTATATTTTTTTATTGTTTCTAGGTATTCTTTTCTATATAGAGTATTCATGTATATATAATACTATTATTATTTTGATTTGTCAAGTTTTTAAAGTGTGATTTAAAAAAACCAAAAAAATAGAAGTTTTTAAAGTGCGATTAAATAATTTCTTGGGCTTCAAGGTAGAAGCGCTTGTCTTTAGCTTTGCCAAGAGAGAAGCTCTTTCTACACAACGAACCATATTTTACTACATCTGAAAAGAGAGTATCTATAGAAAAGCTATCATATGTTATGGCTATATTACCAGGCTTCTTGCCAAGCTCGATACATTCTTTTTTGCCGTGAATGTAATCGATATTGTAATTAAATTTATCAAGCCTTGCCTGAAGCTCTTGAAGTGGAGGTGGGTTATCGGGGTCAATGCCTGTGTCAGCGATAAATTTATCCCTCTCAACCCCCATGATGAGTCTATGTATAGGGAAGAATCTGATGCCGTCATCATAGATATTGACAAGTTCTACGAGTGCATAGCGACCACGACCAGTCTTCTCGTAGATGTCTTTAGCTGCGGCAAGTGAATGATTACCATCGCCGATAGCATATAAGAAACCATCTTCAGACTTATCTTTTAATTCTATAAGAATGTCTGCTATAGATTCTATATCTTTATCATCAGCAATCTTGTAGCCTTTGATGTAGCCAGAGTTTTCCATGAGATCGAAATCATATAAGATATCATTCTTGCTTTCGCCTGACATTCTAAAAAATGTCTCAAATTTTATACTTTCAACTTTTTTAAAAAGTTTGTCTTCTTTATCATTGATTAGAACTAAGATGTGTGGAAGATCAAGGGTGGCATTTTCTCGAATCTCTTTTCTAAGAGTAAGTCTATCCTTGACTGTCTTTTCTGTGGCACGAATTAGAGTTTTGGCACCTTCATTATAATCATACTTCTCAAGGTCGATAGCAACGAGAAGGCCACGACGATTCTGCGATGGGGATTTACGTTCAACAAAGATGAAGGCTTTGCCGATGTTTTCGTAGGTGCCGTCGGTGATGTATTTGTTCATGAAGTTGTTAATATTTTTTATGCGGGCTTCTGCATCTGTAGTATCGCGGATGTATTCGGCTTCGGGGTAGATTAGGTTATAGGTTGATGGCGCGTCGCCGATGAACTTTCTAACGCGATCCCAGTAAGCGAGATCTTGCGTGTATTGGTCTGCGGCAATACAAGAAAATTTCGTGAGGTCGATGCCTTCGCGAGGAAAAAGGATGTCGGGGACTTGAAGAGCCACGGCATTTAATTTTTCTGATAATAATTTATTCATACAGTTTTGCTTATCGCATAGGGGATAGGCTATCATTTGCTTTTTTGATTAGGTCGCGTAGGTCATCTTTGAGCATGAAGAAAAAGAAAGTAACTTTGGATTCGGCTAGCTTCTGCTTTCTATTGATGGTATCTTTTAGTTCTTCAAGTCTAACTGTGATACCCGCCTCTTGTGCTATATTTCTAACTTTTACAAGGACATTGCTACTATATATAAGGTCGATTAGGAAGACACCGAAGAATAATCCGACTGAAAAACTGAAGATAAGATTTTTTGAAAGCCAGATGACAGCATCCTGAATAAGAGGGTGGATAAAGAAATAATAAGCAGCGCTTATCAACATCCAGTAGAAAGAAAATTTTAGACAGATAAAACCTTTATAGTTGTATTTCTCGTTGCTATAATCCCAGAGACGAAGGTTGAAAAACTTAAGTAATAATTCTCCTGCTATAAGCTCAATCAAAGTCATAAGGATAGACATGATAGCGAAGAGAATGATCTTTTCTAAGACATCATTTCCAAGGTCGATGTATTTGTCAAAAAAAGATATGCCAAATGCCGTAAGAAGACCTGTGCCATATATAGGAAGCCAAGGTCCTACACAAAAACCTGGATTGACCCATCTTTTTTCTTTGTCTGCAAGTCGGCGGTAGACAACTTCAAGACACCATCCGAAGATGGCACCGATGCTGAAGATAAATACAATTAAGACAAATACATACATATATTGCTCCTATGCTATAACGCGGATGCGGATGACGTCTGCTATCTCATTTATCTTTTTTTCGATAGCAGCAGTATCTATAGTTTCTGAGAAATCAAGAATGGTGTAAGCGATGTTGCCTCTGCCTTTATTGGCGAGACCTTCGATATTTAGTTTAAAGTCAGCAACTTTGTTGGTTATCTCTTCAAGCATGCCGACACGATTTTTGTGAAGGACTGTTATGCGAGTGCCAGTAGATCTTGCTATGGTGACATTAGGAAAATTAACTGAGTTTGCTATGTTGCCATTTAACAAGAACTCCTTCATCTCTGATGCTGCCATCATGGCACAATTTTCTTCTGCCTCTATAGTGCTTGCACCGAGATGTGGCGTTGAGATGACATTTGGAAGAGATAGTTCGTCTTTATCAGGGAAGTCTGTAGCATAGCCTTTAACTTTACCTGACTTTAGTGCAGATACAAGGTCTATATGATTGACAAGTTCCCCACGAGCATAATTTATAATGAAGACTCCGTCTTTCATCTTATCTATATTATCCTTGTTGACAAAACCTTTGGTTTCATTGGTTGTGGCCATATGAAGAGAGATGTAATCAGATTTTGAAAGAAGAGTATCTATGCTATCAACTATCTCGACATATTGTTTTAGATCTTCTTTCTGATGAGGACTTAGGTAGGCATCAAAACCAACGACAGTCATACCAAGGGCATGAAGAGCTTTGGCAACCTTGCCGCCAACTTGACCAAGACCGATGACGCCGATAGTTTTGCCGAGAATCTCTGTGCCGACATAAGAACCTTTTCCTTTCTCGACTGTCTTAGATAATTCTGGATCATCTTTCACAGTGTTAAGCCAATCGCCAGAAGCTTTCACATTTCTTGAGATGTTGATGATGCCTGCGATAGTTAGCTCCTTAACTGCATTAGCATTGCCGCCAGGTGTGTTAAATACTGCGATGCCAAGTTCTGTACATCTATCTATAGGTATATTATTGACGCCAGCACCGACACGAGTTATGGCGAGGCAGGATTTTGAAAAATTCTCTTCGATAAGATTCGCAGAGCGAACCATGATGCCTTCGTAGTCTTTGGCATTTTCGTCTAATTTAAAATCAGTACCTAATATATGCTTAGATGTTGCTGAGATTTTGTTGTAGGTTTTGATGTTGAACATGTGAGCCTCCATTTTATTTTTATTATATAAGTATAGCAAAAATATTGTTATTTGCAATATTTAACACGGGCTCGCATAGCTTCCCCTAAAGGGACTTCCTCGCATTCGCTCGTTGGTCGAGTTTAAAAGTAATTCTCGCTCATAAATGCTCGGGCGCGCCCATACGATTTTTGGGTTTGTATAACTTACAGCCCATATGGTTTTCGGGCTCGCAGTGCTCGCCCCTACGGGTGGCTTCGCCATTGGGCTTGCATAGCTTGCCCATATGTGTGCGAGGGGTACTTGAAAATTCGATTATTTGTGATATAATCATTAAAAATAATTTAGATAGGTGTGTAGGGAATAATTATGCAGAAAACATTGAAAAAAATTGTATCAATACTTGTGGCTATGGCCATAGTGATTTTACCTCTAAATGCAGTATATGCAGTAGGGCCAGGGGAACAGATGAAAATGAGAATGGCGCTTATAGGCGACTCATTTGCTGGGTACTTCTATAAGTATGACCAATTGCATTATGATATATATGCATTTTCAACTGGTGGGGTTAATAAAGAAGGAAACGAAGAACTTTTTTATAATGTGATTGCCAATCCTAATTATGATGTAATTGTATTTTCAACTGGTGTCAATGACCACTATCACAAAACTCCTATAAGTAGCTTTGAAGAAACACTTGATAATTTTGCGGTTGCAGCAGCAAAAAAGGGGAAATTTATAATTGTACATACATACATGGATTACCCTCTGTCAAAGGGCGTAGACACAACAACATCTATAAAAGAATATGACTATATCCTTAGAAAAGTTGCTAGTGATAATTTTAATGTGTACTATATAGACATGAGTGAGTATCAGCAACCAAAATATTATCTTGGTGACCAGCTACATTATAATGAAAGTTTTTATGAAGCGCTTGATAAGAAAGTGCTTGACGTATACAATATAATCAATACGGCAATTTATTCAAGCGCAGTGCCATCTTTTGGTGGCGCTTACATGGTACCAGGAAGTCGACAGGTTACAGATTAACGATAGTTCTTTTCAAATATCTCCATGAATTCTGCAAGTTTTTGAACTTCATCAATTGAGATAGCGTTATAGATAGAAGCACGTATGCCACCGAGAACTCGGTGGCCTTTTAAATTGATCATACCTTTGGCTTTGGCCTCTTCGACAAATTTTGCTTCAAGTTCTTCAGTCTTTAAGTTGAAAGTTACATTCATGATAGAACGAGATTCTTTTTTTGCAAAAGGAATATAAAAATCAGAATGATCTAAGATATCATAGAGCATATTGGCTTTTTCTATATTTCTCTTTTCAAGTTCTGCTACTCCACCCATAGATTTAACCCATTTGAATGTAAGTCCTGCTACATAGATTCCAAATGTAGGAGGAGTGTTGTAGAGCGAATTGTTTTTAGAATGGATGTCATAGCGAAGCATGGTTGGAACATATTTATTTTCATTTTCCTTTAAGTATCTTTTATCAATGATAACTATGGTTAGACCCGCAGGGCCGAGATTTTTCTGTGCGCCTGCATAGGCGAGAGCGAACTTCCTATAATCATAGTTTTTTCCAAGAATATTGGATGAGACATCTGCAACGAGAGGCACAGGAACTTCTGGAACTTTATCATACATAGTTCCGAAAATTGTATTGTTGGCTGTGATGTGAAGATAACGAGCAGATGAATCTATCTTATCAACTGGAATCTCTGGAATATAATTAAATTTATCTTCCATAGAGTTAGTTAGGTCGATTGCATTAAGCCATTTCTTAGCTTCCTCCCAAGCCTTATTAGCAAAATTTCCTGTGACAGCATAGTAAGCGAGGTCACCTTCATTTGCAAGATTGAGTGGAACCATAGCAAATTGAAGTGAAGCGCCACCTTGAAGAAATAAAATGTCGTAACCATCATTTAGATTTAAAATGTTTTTCAGATCTTCTCTTGCTTCATTGATGATTGCTTCATACATCTTAGATCGGTGGCTCATCTCCATGACGGAGAGGCCAGTGCCTTTATAATTCACTAGATCTTTTTCGATTTCCTGTAAGACAGGTAGCGGCATGGCAGCAGGGCCAGCAGCAAAATTGATTACTCTTTCCATAATATTCCTTTCGGGCTCGCAGTGCTCGCCCATACAAGTGGTTATTCTAGGCTTTCTAGCTGGGCGAAGAGGACGTAGCCACCATCAACGAGGGCTTCTCTAATCTCTCTTTTTGGGATCAGATTTCTATCGCCGTTCGTATATTCTAAGACATAGTTGTTGTTATCATAGCCAGTGATAAAAAATTGAAATGTATCATCTCTATATACTGCAACTTTTTGTTTTAGACTCATATAGTATTCGAGGTCTCTATCAGTGACACCAGTCACATTCATTATAAGCATAGATTCATCTTTGATGTAGACATTTTCTACGAAGCCATCTAAGTTTTCGAGAATTGAATCATCTTGACGAAGGTAAGAGACATTTCCTTTGTTGGCACGATTGTAACAAGTGATTCTATCACTCAACTTCACATAGCCGTAGTTGTCACGAATTTCATTGACTGCGTCGGACAAGACCTTTATCTTGCCTTTGAGATTGCCACTGTCGTACACATAGTAGATAAGTTCTTCTTCGCTTGCTGATTCAAGTGCAGGTTCTTCTATCTGCTTACGAGAGATACCGTTGTTTCTTTGGTAAGTGAGTTTCTCTCGACGACTTGTGACTATCTCAAAATAACCGATACGAAGTTTCTCTTTGGTAAATTCTTCCTTATAAGGGAAGGCATCGTCAACTTCTGGCGAATAGTTATTTAGGATTACATCGTTGGTCTTATATGTGTAGTGAGTGCCAGATCTGGTGTATTTGTTATAACGAAGAAGATTTTGTTGGTTGACGAAGTTGTAGAAATAATTTCCTTCTTCACTGAATATATCTTCTCGTCCTGTGACAGCATTGACAACTTTGATTTCACGACTTGGACGACCGATGATCTTCCCGGCTTCTCTCCAGATATCCGAATCATTGAAAACTCCGTAGAAGAGGTCGTCATTCATAAAGGTCACAACTTCTATGTAATCATCGCCTTTGGCATCGACAGTTGTGATAACTCCATCTTCTATGTTATAGATGTTGATGTGCTTTGATTCCCCTTCTTTGTCGTTGTTGAAAGCGAAATACCTATTGTTGGTGCTTGCGGCAAATTTATTTTCATCGAAATTATCAGCGAGAGTGAGCATCTCAGATGTGTCTATATTAATAGAATAAACTTTGTTGTAGCTCTTAAATATAAATTGATTGTTCTTAAATACACAAAGCCTACTTATGTCATATTTCAAACTTTGGAAGGTGGTGAATATAGGTAGGTAGATATCTTCTACAGATTGATTGGTGACACTACTGTAGGTAAATATACCTATACCCATGTTGCCTTCATTTCGTCCTGATGAGTTGTAACCATATATTATGTAGACAACTTCTCCTTCGTTTGAGACATTCATAATCTTAACACCATAGTTTCTTGGGACATTGGCAAATGTCGTAGCGTTGTTGATCCTATAAGCAAAGACATTAGTCATAGTTTTTTTCTCGTCGTCATATATGAAAATCTCGTTTTGCTTTGCGAAGGCAAAAAATCTTTTATTTTCAGATTCAAGTTTCTCTAGATTGTTGGGGTCGGTGATGCCGACATAGAAACGATTTCGAGAATCATTATAAGGTTCGTTTTGTAAGTTTAGAAGTTCTTCTGTGTGGCGATTAAACTTCATATAATACCATCTCATCTCATCCCAGCGAAGTACGTATTCATCACGATTGATATAGAGATCGCGATGCTCCGTCTTGGTGCTTTCTGTGAGATAGGAAAGGACTATGTTATAGCTATATTCTTGAGCTTGATATACATCGTAGTAATATTCGCTAAGCCTTCTCATGCCTGTGTCAGCAAATGTCATCTGTTCAAATGACTGCTGGAGAGTGACATTATACATCTCTCTCATATCACGGTTGATACTAGTTTCAAAATATTTTACGAGTTCTGATGCGGATGCTACATTGAAAGTCTTCTCAGTGAAATCAGTCGCCATGAAGACAGCTTCGTCTATGTTGCTACGAGTTCTACTTATAATATTGGTAAAATAATATATGTCACGGCCTGATATATTGATTTTGACAGTGAGAAGGTATGAGGTGTTGGGTTTGATTAGATTTTGTATGTTGAAAGTCATCTTGGTTTCGTCTACATTTTCATCATAGTCATCATCCTGGACTTCGAGACGAGATCTCTCAAGAAGAAGGTTGTTGGTTCTATCACGGACTTCATAGTCTATGATACTAAAGTTGTTGCCGTTATTCTTTATGAGAAGGTTTAATATCCTTCCTTTTTCAAGGACGGTGATAGTGTCATTGGAGATGATGCTATATCTATCGTTAGTAAAGCCACGCATTTCATTAATCTTGTTGCCATTCCTTATCTGATAGATGATAGGGAAGGAAGAACTTAAGTCTTCTTCATAATATAATGCGGTTGGACTCAGGTTCTCATATGTGTGCTTACCAAAAAAGATAGCTGCGGCGATGAAGGCAATCACTGCCACAACTATAGGATTGATAGAGATGGGTTTAAACTTAGCACTTTTAAATAGGTTTTTTAAAAAATTAATTATTTTCATACTTATCTATCTGACCCATAGCAATCTTAAGAGCAGTCTCTTCTTCTGGGCCAAGCTTTACTTTGGTAGTGCCGACTTCGATTTCTTTTATAAATATGATGACGCCGTCATCGTGACTTTGGCATGTGAGTATAAAACCAGAGTTAGTAAAGTCAAGAAGAGCGAGGGCAAATGATCTCTTTCCGGTCTTCTCTTCGAAGGCATCGTATCTATGAAGACCAATCTTCTGAATTGATCTCTTGGTGATGCGGTTGAGTTTTTTGATGCTCTCTTTGTTTCTATTATTATCTTCAGTGAGGTAGTCTAGATCATTTTGGAGGCTTATAAAAAAGTCCTCAAGAGTCTCGGCGTCCTTTCCCTTCATAAATATCTCAAATCTTTTGTTCAGCTTGCTATAGTTACCATATGAGATGATAGAAAATATGATAGCGGCAACTGATACGAAGATCATAAGGATGAAGATTATCATTATAATTGTATTTTCTAAAAACATGATTACTCCTTGTGGGTGTGGGCTTTCGGTGCTCGCCTACGAGATGGAATTGATGAGCAAGTAGATGCGGTCAAGTTCTTCTTGGGTGTTATACTTTATCTCAACCGTGCCTGTAGTTTCGCTCTTAGGTATAATCTTAAGAGTGGCACTAAGTTTTGCTCGCATCTGTTTCTCTATATCTTTAAGTTGGATCTTCAAAGCTTTAAATGAATTTGTGTTGAGTAGAGCTTCTTTTTCTTTTCGAGAAGTGGCAAGTTTCTCGAGTCTTATCTTGTCTTCGATGGCGCGGACACTTAGTTTCTTCTCTGCTACTTCTTTCGCAAGTTTGTCACGGAAAGCAGGGTCTTCTATACTAAGGAGAGCTCTTGCATGACCTTCTGATAACTCACCATCACGAAGCATATCAAGTAGTTTCTCGTCAAGATTAAGTATTCGAAGAGTGTTGGTAACAGCAACTCTGCTTTTACCAATCTTTTCTGCAATCTCCTCTTGAGTAAGATTATACTCGTCGATGAGAGCTTTGTAGGCTTTAGCTTTCTCTACAGTATTGAGATCTTCTCTTTGGACATTTTCAAGGAGAGTGACGATCTTTCTTTCGTTGTCATTATATTCTTTGATGATGACAGGGACTTCTGTTAGGCCTGCAAGTTTTGCAGCACGAAGTCGTCTCTCGCCAGCTATTATCTCATAATGAACTGGTCCGACCTTACGAACGACAAGAGGTTCTATGATGCCGTAGTTTTTGATGGAGTCAGCAAGCTCTTGTAATTTCTCTTCATCAAAATGTTTTCGTGGCTGGTCGAGATTTGCCTGAACGAAACTTATGTTGACGAGTAGCGGTTCGCCATTTGGAGTAGACTCGCCAGCTGGCACTTCGACAATCTTCTCGACCACTTTTTCAACAGGCACTTCGACAACTTTCTCAACTACTTTTTCAACATATTGGATGTTAGGTTCTGCGGTAGCAGTCTGAGTGTTGACATTTTCCCTTTCAAGAGTTTGTGTTACTTTTTCTTCTCCGAAAATCTTGCCAAATGATTTTCCGAGACCTTTCTTGTAGTTTGACATTATTTATCTCCTTAAAAATTATATACGAGGGGCTCGGGAGCGCCCCTATGGGTAATGGTGATTAGTTGAATTTGGAATGTAAAATTAGTTCTTCGTTTTTGAGCTCGTAGTTGCCGCCATATAGTAGATTAATAAAAAATTTCTTTAAAAATGTACCATCACTTTTTGTATTTTTGTCGTAATAATTTGCTCGGACAAGAGCATTCCTGAAATATTTTGAATGTTGTAAAAACATATCATTATTTATTTCGAAACCAATTCTATTGAGATGCTTTTCTATGAAGATAGCTGTGGTTCTTGTGTTGCCCTCACAAAATGGGTGTACTTGCCAAATTCTAGAAGTGAAACTTGATATGTTATCAATAATTCTATGCTTATCTAAATTGTTATAATCGATTTCATTCTCAGTTTTCATGTCATAATCAAGAGTCGTCCTTATTTCTCTATAATCGGAATATATGACAGTATCACCATTTAATATGGGTTCTTTTTTTGAAATGTTATAGTCTCTAAAGCGACCGACATATTTCTCCTGCAATTGATCAAAAACATTTTTGAAAAGTATGCCATGGTAGAGGGCGAAGACTTCTGGTATTAGGCGAAAGCTTGCTTTCGAAGAAAGTATCTCAACCATTCTATTGGTAACTATGTCGCACTCTTTTTGCCTCTTCTTTTTTTCTTCTGCAGATTCATTTTCGTATTTTTTATATAGTAGATTCTCTATCTCTTCGTTAGATAATTTATTTTCAATGTTTTTCTTTTTTAATTCATATAAATATTCTGACGGCTCAAGGTCATCTACTTTCTGTAGGCCAATAGCTATATCCCAATACTTATCAATGTTTTTATTATCTGGTTTTAATATGTCATATCCCATGAAAGGGGCTCCTTTTATTCTATATAGTCATATATCACATCATCTATGTTGCCATCGCTATCAAGGGTGTAAGTGAAATGGTGGGTGTTCCAATATGTAGGTTCTGTGTTTTCAAAATTGCCGTAGACTTCTATGGTGACTTTTTTATTTACATCATCAAGAGAACAGTTTACTTCGCAGTCGTCACTTTCATTTAGGTTGTAATAGTATAGTAGATTTGTGTTAAATTTATTTTTAAAGTTGTCAGTAACTGGGCAATCGTCAAAATTAGTACGGGTCTTGTCGAAGAGCGAGAAAAAAAGAGCTTTATAACCTTCAAACTTCATAAGTTCTATAATATCTTTTCCAGTTGTCTCATTTGTGAAAATATCAGTATATATTTTTTCTGTAAGAATAAAAGTATTTAGCTTTTCGGGGTTAACGTAGTGTTTAAGATAACTTATATATTTTTGCTTTATTTTGTTATTTTTTAAGTCGTATTCATCTATAGTCGAATCAATAGAAAAAGTTTTACTGATTGATTTATAACCAATAAATAGGCCAATAATAATAACACAAAAGGTAACGAACAAAAGTATTCTAACAATATTTTTTTTATGCATTATTTAACCCCTTTCAATCTTATTAAGGCAGTGTAAGGTTGATTGTTGTCAAGTACATCATTGCTAAAAAAGCCTTGATCATGTAATGTAAAAGTTTTGTTAATTGTGTATGAATCGTGCACCCTTCCCCAGCCTATGACCTTGCTGTTGCCAATATAAAATTCGACATGACCTTCTAAGTTGTTTTTATAATCAGCTTGTCTATATAATAAGTCTCCGGCTTGAAGTTTAAAAGTATTTATATCATTATTTATGTTGTTAAAATCTTTATATTTATTGATTCTATTTAGATCGTAAAGTTCAAATGATTGGCACTTATATGATAAAATTTTTATTAAATCACTATTATCTGAAGCAAAAGCAAGTGAACCGGTCCCCCATAAATCTATACCATATCCAATTTTTTCTTCAGTTGATTTGTTTTTAAGAATTTCCTTGTTGATGTAGTGATAATATACTGCAGCAGCAAACTTTGAACAATCATCTATTACACAATAATTCTTCCACTCTTCATCGATAATTTCACCTTCGGCATTTTTTAAAGCCTGTTTTCCAGATTTGCTATATTTATTGTTTCCATAACCATAATTTAATTTTTTAAAAAGATCACATCTATATATTACTAATGTTGTTGGTTTATTATCACTATCGTATACTACGGGAAGGACTTTCTTTTCGTTCCTTAATTTATATTTATTATAATATTCGTTATCAAGATAATTTCTCCATCTTTTATATGCAGATTCACTTGCCGAAGCTTTAGCTATAGTTTCTGTCTCTAATACTGTCTGCTTGCCACCTTGATAAGTATATACATTATCTACATACCACTCGCCGACTTCAAATATACACATGAGGAATTTTTGAGTTTCTATATCTAACTCTGCGAAGTCGTATAGTCTCATGAATTTTTCTATTAGATCAAGTGCATTATCATCATATGATTTTAAATTAGTTTTGATGCCAGCCCAGCAGTTTCTACATAAATCTTTTCCTTCATCTTCAAGTATCATCTCAAGGTTATCATTAGTCATTAACATATTATCTGGATTCATTCCGCTGTTCATACTGTGATGATAGGTATGAATCTTGCCAGTTCTTTTATTTACTATGTATCTATATTCGCCTTCAACAATCTCATTCTCTGCATTTTTAATTATGTCGGTAGATGCAAGATTTCTTTGTGCTGAATTAGAGCAAGATGATAATAGTAAAATTAAAAGTAAAATAAGAGGAAAAGTTTTATATTTTCTAAATATGTTCACGGTGATTATCCCACAGAATTCTTTTTTAAAATTTCTGCGGCGAGCTTTCTGTAGCGGTCGGCGCCGACTGAAGAAGAGTCGTATTCGAGGATGCTGACTCCATTACTTGGTGCTTCGGCGAGACGAATGTTTCTTGGTATCATGGTTTCAAATATATTGACATCGGTGATATTTTCTCTGATCATAGAAACGACATCCTGCGCAAGACGCGTCCTTGCGTCATACATAGTGAAGAGCAAACCTTCGATTTTTAAGTCTGGATTCATGCCTCCTCGAACGAGGTCGATAGCTGAAAGGACTTGTTTGAGTCCTTCAAGAGAAAAATATTCACACTGGACTGGAATTATAGACGCGTCAGAGGCAACCAACGCGTTTACTGTTATGATTCCGACAGCTGGCGGACAATCTATTATTATAAAATCATAATCACTTCTCAGTGGGTCGAGAACTTTTTTGAGCTCCTTCTCTCGGTTATCTTTTCCTAGGAGTTCGGTTTCAAGGCTTGATAGTTCGATCGAGCCGGCAAAGATGTCGAGATTGTTTTTGATACCTCTTATGATGTAGTTTCGTGCATTGTCTGGATTGTGAATTGCATCGATGATGGTTTTAGTTTCATCATCTATTTCGATGCCAAGACCAGTAGTTGCATTGATTTGTGGATCGAAGTCCACAACTAGAATTTTTTGTTCAGCTTCAGCAAGTGCAGCAGATAGATTGATGGCCGTTGTTGTTTTTCCAACACCACCTTTTTGATTTGTGATTGAAATAATTTTCGCCATATTAAACCCACCTTTTATTACATCAAAAGATACATAACCGGGCGCTTTGATAATAGTATTAATGAAGTGCTCATAAACCAATCGCAAATTATACTACATATACGCGATTTTGTCAAGAGAAATGTTTCACGTGGAACATCGATAAAAGAATTAAAGTGAAATCAAAGTGGCTTTTTAGATGGCAAGCCGGCCTTTCTTGGATATTGATTTGGAGTTTTGGAAATTTTTTCTATCTCTACTAGACATCTTCGTGGCTCATCTGGAATCAGATCATAAGAATGTTTCATGTGAAACACTCCACCAAGAGCTTTGATTGCATTTTGACTTTCGTCCAGTTCTGATTCTATGTCATCCAACTTATACGAAATCATCTTGCCGCCAACCCTGACTGCTGGCAGACTATATTCAGATAAAACTGAAAGCCTGGCCACCCCACGAGAGAGTGCAAGGTCAAATGATTCGCGGTAAGTCGCGTCATGGCAGAAATCTTCGGCACGCGTATGGACTGCCACCGCGTTTCTTAGCCCAAGCGCGTCTATGACAACGCGTAAGAAATCAACGCGTTTTCTAAGCGAATCCGTAAGCACGAAATCCACAGAGTCTGCTATAATTGCAAGCGGTATGCCAGGGAAGCCTGCACCGGTGCCGATGTCTACGACGCGTCTAAATGAACTAGCATCCGCATGACCAACAGCCCCTTTGGGTGAATTGTCAGTGCTCCCGCCCGTGTGAACCGGAAAGAATTTAAGCAGCATGCACGAATCCACAAAGTGCCTTGTGATTATCTTTTCTGGTTCAGTAATCGCAGTTAAGTTCATAACTTTATTCTTTTCTATGAGCAAATTCATAAATGCATAAAAATGCATAACCTGATTTTCACTCAGATTTACGCCAATATGCTCGCGAAATGCCGCGTTTATTCGTTTTTCAAAAGTGGCGAGATCCATACGCTCGCTATATATTATCACAAAATTAGCAAAAAGTAAACTAAGGGCACCTCGTCCGTTGAGCTTTTTTGCTCCTGCTTTTAGCAAGATTCTAAAATATTAGTAATTCTTCCTGCG
>DGGU01000036.1 GCA_002392345.1 Lachnospiraceae bacterium UBA3866 | reverse complement strand
CCTCGTGAGACTGCACTCCTCATTTAAAAGTTTTCTTAAAGTGTCTATGTCATCTTTATTAATAGAAAATCCTGCTGCAAGTTTATGTCCGCCAAATTTTAAGAACATATCACTGTGGACACTAAGCGAAGTAAACATATCATAGGCTTCTATAGATCTACAACTTGCTTTTGCTACACTTGATTCTGTAGTGTCAGTCAAAACTATAGTTGGTTTGTTATAACGATCTTTAATCCTACCTGCAACAATACCTGCAACCTGCTCTCCTAATCCTTCTATATATATAACATACACTTTATCATTTTTATATTTTTCTTCCACATCCCTTATGGCAACCTTCGTGCCATTTTCCGTCATGCTTTTTCTCTCATCATTTAATTTTTTTAAATTGATTGCTATAGTATCTATCTCGTCATCGTCGCATGCTAGAAAAAGTTTTAGCGCTTCTGTCGCACTCTCCATACGACCTGCTGCATTGATAAGTGGCCCTATGATAAATCCTATATGATAAGCGGTTAATTTTTTGTTTTCATAATCTATAGCTGATACATCAAGAAGTTTTTTTAGACCTTTATTTTTAGTAGATGCTAGTCTCTCTAATCCAACCTTAACTATGATGTGATTCTCATCAACAAGTGGCATTATGTCGCTTATAGTTGCTATCATAGCAAAATCAAGATAGGCATCTATAATGTCGTTATGTTCGCTATTATAAAGTTCATAATACCTTGTCATAAGTTTCCATGCTACAACCGCTCCGCATATCTCAGTAAATGGATAGGGACTCACTACATCTTTTCTCTTTGGATCGACTATGGCAAGAGCATCTTTAGGAAGTTCTGATATGTCATGATGATCTGTTACTATGACATCTATACCGTGAGCTTTAGCATATGAGATCTGTTCCTTTGCTGCTATACCATTATCGCAAGTTATGATTAAGTCTATCTTATCTTCTATAGCCTTATCTATTATATTAATGTTGATCCCATACCCATCATTAAATCTATCTGGTATGTAGAAACTTACATTAGCACCAAGTCTTTTTATACTGTCATATAATATATAAGTAGAGCAGACCCCATCTACATCATAATCGCCTACTATCCTTATTTTTTTACCGGCCTCTACATAATCATGGATGATTTTTGCTGCCTTATCAACATCAGGAAGAAGCCTTGCTTCATTTAAATCAGAAAGCTCAGATGACAATATCTTTTTGATATCTCCCTCTTCAAATATATCCCTATTACATAAAATAACAGAAGTAAGGGGCATTATCCCAAACTTCTGTGATATCTCTTTAATGTTTCTCTTTTTGTTGTATACTACAAAATTAGAATTCATCTTCTTCTAGTTCTTCTATGTCATTGACTGGTTTCTTTAATCCTTCAATTTTTATATTATGTTTCTCTGCATAATCCCAGAGCGCTGCATGTATAGCCTCTTCTGCAAGAAGAGAGCAGTGAACTTTAATCGGTGGAAGCCCATCAAGTGCTTCCATAACTGCCTTATTAGTCACCTTAAGCGCTTCTTCGATAGTTTTACCTTTGACCATCTCTGTGGCCATGCTACTTGTTGCTACTGCTGCACCACAGCCAAATGTCTTAAACTTGCAATCTTTGATGATATGAGTTTTATCATCAATATCAAGATACATTCTCATTATGTCGCCACACTTTGCATTGCCAACTGTGCCAACTCCTGAGGCATTCTCTATCTCTCCTACATTTCTTGGATTAGTATAATGATCTTTTACTTTTTCACTATATGCCATAATTATCTCCTTTATTTATTCTTTTTTACAAAATCTTCATAAAGTGGTGACATACTTCTAAGTCTCTCCACTATCTTTGGAAGATTGTCACAAACTAATTTTGCATCATCCATCGTCGTCTCATGGCTTACTGTAAGACGAAGAGATCCATGTGCTTTCTCATGAGGAAGTCCAATAGCAAGTAGGACATGTGATGGATCTAGAGAACCAGATGTACAAGCAGAACCAGATGATGCACAAACTCCTAAGTCATTTAATGCGAGAAGCATCGATTCGCCTTCTATGAACTCAAAACCAATATTTAAATTATTAGAAAGCCTCTTCACTCTATCGCCATTAAGTTTTGAATAAGGTATCTCTTTTAAGATCCTATCAATCATATAGTCTCTAATTTTTGTCTCGTGCTCCATTCTCTCTTTCATCTCAGAGTGAGCGATCTCAGTCGCTTTAGCCATACCGATGATACCTGCGACGTTTTCTGTGCCGGCTCTCTTTTTAAACTCCTGAGCTCCACCATCCATAAAGTTCTGAATCTTTGTTCCCTTCTTTATATATAAAAAGCCTGTGCCCTTCATAGCATTAAACTTATGGCCAGATGCTGATAACATATCTATACCAAGTTCTTTTACATCGATAGGAAGGTGAGCATATGCTTGCACTGCATCAACATGAAAATATACATTATGCTTATGGCAGACTTCGGCAATCTCTTTTATAGGTTCGATAGTTCCTATCTCATTATTGGCATACATGATCGATACTAAAACTGTATCTGGTCTTATCGCTTTATCAAGTGCATCTACACTTACAAAACCATTTTCATCTACATCAAGATATGTGACCTCATATCCCTCTTTCTCAAGTGCTGCCATACTATGAAGAACTGCATGATGCTCTATCTTTGAAGTGATTAGGTGCTTGCCCTTATCAGCATTTGCATGAGCCACTCCCTTTATAGCCCAGTTGTCTGACTCTGTCCCGCATGCAGTGAAATATATCTCTCTATCACTTGCATTGAGAGTCTTAGCTATGGTTGCTCTTGCATTATCAAGGTCAGCATGCACATCTTGCGCACCATCATATATAGAACTTGGATTAAAACATCTATCAGTCAGATAAGGTGTCATCGCATCTAAAACTCTCTTATCAACGAAAGTAGTAGCTGCATTATCCATATATATTAATTTCCCCATGTCACTCTCCTCTCCAAAATAATCTATTTACAAAACTAAGCTAATATGCTATTATATAGCAAAACACCTACTAAGTCAATAGGTGTTTTAAAAAATAGTCTCAATTATTTTATATAATCAAGGAGCAAATAATGATTACTACAAAAGGAAAATACACATTGCTAATTATGATAGACCTTGCAGAAAATACTGATGGAGATATCATATCGCTAAATGAGATAGCGAAACGACAAGGTATATCAAAAAAATATCTAGAAACTATAGTTAAGAAACTTGTGAGGGCAGATCTCATCGTTGGTATCGGCGGTTGCAAAGGAGGATACAAGCTCGTTAAGAGTCCAAAGAGATACACAGTCGGCGAGATTATAGAAGCTAGCGGTGAAGACTTGTCAACTGTTGCTTGCTTAGATAGTAGTAAATTCAGATGTGCGAAAGCAAAGTCTTGCAAAACCCTCGCCGTCTGGAAGGGTCTTAATAAGACTATCCATGATTATCTTTACAGCATAAAACTATCTGACTTAATCAAATAAAAACCTGCCATAAGGCAGGTTTATTGGTTCAAAACTAATTTATCTCTAAATTGTTCTTCCGACAGATTATCTTCATATCCATTCTTATACCTTGTTATATACCATCTTTTTCCATCAAGTAGTGGCAAATAAAAAATATTGCCCGTAAGCTCTGATGCTTTCTTATAACATTTTTTTAATTCTATAACTTTATTTTTATACTCTTCGTCATCAACATTACTGTGTGCACCTGATTTATTCAGACTTTTAACTTCAAATATATGTATGTTATCATAGCTATCTTTCATTATAAAATCTGGATAAGAAAAGTGTCGGCCATTTAAATAGTATTCATATTTTATCTCGGAATTAGTAAGATAATTCTTGCCCCACAGATATTCAAAATCTTCCATCAAAGGATTTGAAGATTTTATAATTCTTTCCCTCCCTCTTTCATAACCTGCATCACATGTCTTGCTAACCAGATCTTTTAATATCTCTGCCCATTTCTTCTCTGCTTCGCTATCAAATGAAAAATCAATATCACCGTCTATATTCTTCCATATCCAGTCTCTTATACCTATCTCATTGCCTTGCACTCTCATATAACTTGAATTTTTAGGTAGCGAAACCAAAACGTCCTTCCCATTTTCATCAGCAGTTAAAACCATATTCTTATCATAGTCACATATATACTTATTGTATAAGCTTTTTATCTCAACTATACTATCGTTAAAATGGAACCAATCATCAGCACTGTTCACATAATCATTACACATATTCTTTATATCACTTACTTGTTTATTTAAATTCTTATAAATATCAAATATGCTTTTACTTGTAAGAACTTCTTCTGTTGTATTGTCATTTATAATTTTCTCTAAATTGAAATCTTTTTTATCCTTTAAACCTTTAAGCCTTGTCGTTTTAACGCTCATCTCACTTTCTATGTTTTTAATATTTTTTATCTCAACGCCTTTTATTGAACTATCTTTCTCTATATCTGCCCATACATAAGCTCTTGTTGCCAATTTCATGGCATCATCGCTTAAAGTTTCAAAATCTGTAAGTCTTGGATTTCTTCTGACCCTGCCTATGACCTGTTCGTTGAGTTGTGTACTCTTCACATCGCGCTTTTGATATAACAAACATGCCCTTGGTATATCCCAACCCTCCGAAATAGTTAATTTAAAAATAACAACATCAATGGTTGAAGTGTTTTCTTTTGCATAATCTTTCCATTTGTGAACTGGCAATTTTTTCACCTTAAACATATCATTAGTATCACAATATTTAGATTCATTAACAATATATATCCACTTTAAATCATTTCTATTCAGTATTGGTATAATCTCATCAAGTTCTTCTTTTACTTTGTCTTTATTAGATATCTGTATAATCATACATGGATTAATACCTAACTTTTCTATATATTCTTTTTTTATTTCTTTAAATTTATCAACAGCAATCTTTAAATTATCGTTTTCATTTCCTTCCACTATTTCTTTTATAAGTTTAACAGATACAGCTTCTTCATTTTTTATCCATACATCTGGTACTTGCCCACGGCTTAGTTTTGGAGTAGCAGAAAAGTTAAATATTTTAGAAAAATAATCTTTTGATAAACTATCAAGATTGTTTGTCGCTTGATGGCATTCATCTTTTATAACATATATGCTATTCCCGTTCCCAATCTTTACTTCGCCATTTTCAAATCTTAATTTTCCTGTCACATCTCTTAAAAAACTTTCCATCGGCCCTCTCATAAGTAAAGTATTCTTTTTATATAAATCTCGAGGTAGCACATACACATTGTAATTTGATGGTATATATAGGTTTTCTTCATCACTAACTTCAGAGTTTATAAGGTATGGTTTTAGATTTCTAAAAAGACCAATCTCACTATATTCTATAAATTTTTTGTAATTTTGTCCTGCAAGATCACCCTTAGATAATGTTGACACTAAAAATATCACATCACTATCGCTCCCCAAAATCTCATTCATGAATTTTGCCATCATGAAGGTTTTGCCAGATCCCGTTGGCGCTTTAAATGTAATATTATTTAATTTGTTCTCTCTTGTTAAATAGATGAGTTCATTAATCGCTCTATCTTGTAAATCGATTGCTTCTTGTAGCATTATCCTTCCTCGCTTTTTTGAGTATGTTCAAAATTTTCACATACCCATCTTATCTTATTCTGAATATTATTAAACTTTTCTTTTCCATATAAAGTCTCATCAATAAGTTCAAATGCTGTCCTACCTTTAATTCTTGATGAATTATCAACACTATCTATCTCATATACTAAAAGGCTTCCACCAAGTGCTTCGTTTTTCTTTATCCATTCAAAATCACTATTACCATCATAGCAACTCCCTGTCATGACTCTCTTAAGTCTTTTTGAAGTTACATCATAAGCTATACCATTAGGCGTAGTATCTGTTTTTTCATTATTTGTACAGAGTATAAATTGTCGGTTTCCACCATCTGCCTTGTTCATCTCAAGAACGGCTTGGCCCGTGGTGCCTGAACCAGCGAAAAAGTCTAATATAATTAAATCATCTCTATACGCTTCGACTCCATAATCATATATCAATGATATTAAATATTTAATCAATGAGACTGGCTTAGGGTATTCAAAATATTTTCCATTTAAAATTTCTTCAACTTCTTTTGAAGCATTTTCATTTGTGCCTACTTTTTCATTATACCTACTAACAGCAACTAATGGATTATTATTATTTGTAAATATTAAGCTTTTAGGTGAAATATTTGATTCTTTTTCATCGCTATATATTGTTCTAATAGAAAATTTATCACTTTTAATCCAAAACTTTGTTCCTTTAGAATACTCCTCATCAACTGTTTTTTGTGCCCAACGAGATTTAAACTTTAATACTAATTTATTAAAATTTGTTCCTTCTTTAACTTCAACAGGTTTAACTAAAATATAATCTTTACTATTTGATTCAGTATATATTCCGTCTTTTATATTAAATTTAACACTCTGCTCTGGAAATATTAATTGTTTTTCATTATTTGAAGCATTATACAATGGTGCATCTGTTAAATTTTCATTGTATTTTTCAACCAATAGTTCTTTTATTGAAGCTATCCTAACTTGTTTTGCATAACATAATATATATTCACAGTTTGAATAAAAATTAATTTTTTGACGTCCAAAGTGTTGTGTCTTCTCCCAATGAAAAGTTGTGATATTATTTGTCTCGCCGAACACTTCATCAAAAAGGCATTTCACATAAGCCTGATTTCTATCATCGATACTACAAAATATAACTCCATCATCACTCATTAATTCTCTTGCAAGCATAAGTCTATTATAAAGCATGGAAAGTAAATTATCTCTTGTTATAGCATTATCATAATTAGTGTCAGCAAACTCTCCCATACTATCTTTCCCATATGGTGGATCGATATATATAACATCTATTTTTCCTTTATATTCTATAAGCAAATTTTGCAAGGCATCATAGTTATCGCCAATTATTAATTTATGGGGCTCGCATAGCTCGCCCTTACGATTATCCTCGTGTATCTCGCCATTGCATTTGTCATCGTGCGACTCTTCCTTACAGTTTTTACTACCACTCACTCTTATATCAGAAAAACTTAAATCATTATTTTTTTTAAAATACTTAATAGTATTTGTCATCTTCTCAAGCCTTTTATCAAAGTGGAAACCTGTTCTTTTATATGTAGTCCCAAGTGCGGCTATGTTAATTGCTTCATTTAAATCTTCTGCATTATTAATAAGTTTGATAAGTAAATCAGCATTTGATTTCTCAATTATTTTATCATCACATCTTCTTTTGATATCTTCTATCAGACTTTCTCTTGTTGTTTCAAAATGTATTGTAGACATATGGCCTCCACATTTTTACAAATAAAAATCGCAACTTCCTTAGAAGCTGCGATAAAATGTGAGCCTCTAAGTCCGTTGCTAAACATACCTAGAATCCCATAAGAGGAAAGCTCACATTTTTACAATAGAAAAATGCGCCTCCTATGAGACATAGGTATACGCTCTAGATATGTTTAGCATTAATAATTATACTACATAAGTATTTATTTTTCCATCAAAAAAATGGCCTACTGGCCATTTTTATAGGGCTCTTCACCACAGTAAAATATTAATACGAACTATATTCTACTATTAACATAATTAATGAACTCTGCGGATAACCGTAGATTGTAGTTTACAAAATAATAAATCAAGCTTGAACTCCACTTATATACCCCCATCGGTTCTCCATATTTCTGCTCCTATTGCACCTGCCTCACTATCAATAATGTCGTTTTTTTTATTATTTCGCATAAGCTCAATTTTGCCTTTATACAAGTATTCAACTATTTTATTCTTATCAGCTACAGGAACTTCAGAGATGTATTTTTTAAGCTTTTCTACTGCGGTGGATTCATTTAGTTCACGATCAATCTCTGATACAAATTTTAATTTTTTATCTAATTCTTTGCAAGGTATAGTTTCTATTACTTCCCACTTACCGCTCTTTCTTTACCCTTTTACCATTCTTGTTCATTAATTTTTATTTAATTATCATTATATTTTTCAATCAAATCTAAATATTCTTTGCTGATTGTAACTACATCAATAGTATCGCCATTTTTATCAAAGAATTCTACTTCAAAATTCTCATTGTTATATTTATGAACAATTGTACCCTCAGTTCCTTTTGAAATATTTTGAAAATCCTTATTTAATTTAACACTATCCAATTCATTCATAATATTTACCTCACTTTTTATCAGGATATACTGTTACGATTTTATGTGTTATCCTTCCATTGTCTTTTTGAATGGCTACAAGAACATTAGCAGTAACCGTTTTACCCTTTTTTCCCTTCAAGGCTAATTTTATATACATGTTTCATTCCATATTCAGTTTTCTTAGTCTCTGAATGTCTCTTATCTAATAAATCCACATATCCTTTTCCGTTATTGAATTCATCATTTCAATTACAGTTTTACCATCTCGTTTTACTTCACACAGTTTTTCAAAGGTATCAACTTCTGTTGTTTCTTTATAAAATTCACAAAATGAAATTACTTCCTTACCATTCAACTCACCGTATGTAATAGAATATTTTTTACCATTATAATTAAACTCAATTTCGTGACCTTCATCTACTAATTTTTTTAATTCATCTCTGCTCATTTGTTAATCTTCTCTCCTTTCTTTACTCTTTTACCATTCTTATATTTATGTTGATGTGGCACATTTGGATGCATTTTAGTATTTCCATGATTACTATAATCAATATCTAAATAAGGATTTCCATTTTTATCATAATATCTCTCACTATCTAACTTACCATTTTTGTAGTTTTTTGAAACTGAATTAGGGTCACCCTTCATTGGTACTGAATGTAAATCATGTGTTGTTTTTATTTTATCAACTTTTCCTACATCTTTTGAATCTGCTCCATTAAATCCTTTTGTGCTACCAAACCCACCATATACTCCAGCTCCCATCTTAGTTACCTCTGTATCTTTCATATTGCTCACTATGGAAGTTAATTATCCTAATGTTTTTGATATCACACACTTCTCGTATATGTTTTGTTATAGAACCATAAACTACTATTGTTTTAGGCTCCAACTCATTTACAATATAATCGAAACCATTATCTAAATAGCTTCTGTCAATCACATTTTTTACTGTTCCATTAGTTCCTATTGCAATAATTGATTTATGCGGAGCACCAAGACAAGCACATTCACAAGTTCGCTCATCACCATATCTTATGTTGACAATTACTTTAATACCATTGCTCTGCAGATAATTACCAATTGCTCTGCTTCTATAAATATTAAAGTATTGCATTACAAGTGGCATATCCCTATAAACACTAAAGTCAGGTAAAATAACACCATTAAATTTTTTTAGTCTTTCAATAAAGTCTTTTGGTCTATTCCATATTTTAATAAAATGAAAATCATCAATGTAGAAATGCACCCATTGGTTAAAATCTTTTGTGCTATTCTTCATAGCATCTATAAAAGATATGACTTTATTAGGAACACTCTTTATACCTTTTATTACAGGTATTTCTAACTCGCCTTCATATCTAGCATTTTTTACTAAAAATGCCTTAAAAACATCTTTGCAACCTGCACGATCCTTTTGGTATCTGATATTCTTCATATCTAAGTCTCCTTTCTGTTACTAATTCTTAATTTCTTATTAAAATTAAGGTTTTTATTGATAATAAGACCAAGATATGCTATACTAAAAAAGATATATATGTGTCGCAACATAGCATATCAGATCTTATGATCACAAGTCCTATTCGCAGTAGGCTTGTGATTTTTTTATTGCATCCAGTAATACTCATATTATATTATTACAACTACATGAAATCAAGTTTTTTCGACATAAAAGGTATTAAAAGTGTATTAAGATTTTGTGTCACATAATTATTTTTTTACTATTAGTAAAATTAACACACTTTTATTAAATAAAAAACCTGCCGTGTGGCAGGTTTTTTATTATTTAAAAATGTATTTTGTAGCAATGTTTGCTGCGAGAGCACATGCACTTAAGCACGGGCGACTCTTATAATAATTTTCATCACGAACTGCTGGTTCAGGTAGGTCTTCACCAGGTTTTAACTTAAGCATCTCGCGACAGATGTATGAACCTTGCTCTTTTTTAAATTCATTACACATATCTTGAACTAACTTATAAGTCGCAATCTTGCCTTCTTTATCGGTTGGGTTTGTGTAGCCTTTCATATAACCTGCAACCATGCACATGCCGGTTACCGCCCCGCATACTTCTCTAAGTTTTCCAAATCCAGCACCAAATGGCGATGCAATCTTCATCGCCTTTTCTTTCGTAAGTCCAAGTTCATCAGCGAATGCACCAAAGACTGATTGGCAGCAATTGTATCCCTCTCTAAATAATTTTTGTGCAAGTTCGCTTTTTACCAATTCTTCCATATCATTCCTCTTATTCAAAAATCAGCACATTGTCAACGCCAATAGTCATGATCAGATCTTTTTCTTTTGATGAATCATATTCTCTTGCATCTTTACCTAGCCTTGTCCCTATAATCCTTGGTTCTGGTTCACCTTTATACTTAATTATATACTGAGATCCATCCGAAGTCTTCTTGCAGGATGTCACATTTGGAAGTTCTTGCCAAATCCAATTGCTATAATCATGTGGCATAAATTTCACATAATATTCCTTTGCGGCTAAACTTGGGAATACCGTACTGATTACTATGATAAATGCAAATAATAATGTTTTTAATCGATACATTTATTTAACTCCTTTCAACATTTAATTAAATATAATTTGACAAAAGTTTTATTTCTGCTATAATAATTACATAAGGGCTGGGCCTCTGCCGGTAATGGCGGGGGTGCAACGCCCTTATTTTATTTGTACCTTATTATCTTTAGAATCTTTGTATTTGTTATTATTATTACATCTACTTTAAAACGACAGTTTGATTCAATACGAGATTTAATTAGGGTTTCTACTTTTTTTATATTTATTAGATTTTTCTCAAAATCTAAAATTATGCCACCCGGATTATCATATATTTGACTTATAGCTTTTCTTACTGCACTATCTACAGAATTTTCTGATTTTAAGGTTTTCAATTCCCAATATTTACCATTCCATTCATAGTCAGAATACTTTTTCCCATATGGCTTATTATTTTCTGAAAGCAAAATTATATTGCCTCCAAAATTATTATATAGCCACTCAGCTATACTAATTTCATCAGCATGGCTTATATAATTATAACCACTTTCATATAAGACCCTGCCTTTTTGAGGAGTGGCATTATCAATATATTCTTTTGTTACATCTTGTTCTATTAACATTATTTATTTTTATATAGTAATAACCTGCCATGTGGCAGGTTATTCATGTGGGGTCTCACCCCTACGAGAATGCATACTTTAATTATGATGCTTTAATGCGATTGTAGCCATCGCTATAAAAGCGGATGGCATCGCCGACATCTCTCTCTAATTCGTTGTTGCCATTGCTATAATCGATGTAAGCGCCTTCTATCTGTCTCATATATAAAAAGTCTTCATCAGGAGTCTTATCGTTGACTGACTCATATCCTACATACTCTGCATTTAATTTTGCCACATCTTCTCTACACATATAGTCTATAAACTTATATGCATTGTCTACATTCTCTGCATTCTTAAGTATGCACCATGCATCTATGAAAAATTGTGTGCCTTCCTCAGGTACAACAAAGCAATAATCAGCTTCGCCGCCTTCAAGATACACATATTGCACATCTCCACTTGTAATAGGAGCTATAGCAGCTTCACCAGATAGCATCTTCTCTTTAATTTGATCAGTGAAGTAACCTTGCACATAAGGCTTCTGAGCTATGAAATCTTCTGTGCAGATATTAATCTCTTCTTCACTTGTTGAATTAACTGAAAATCCATTTTTACGAAGTGCAACAGTATATAGATCTCTTATAGATGACTGCATGAGAAGCTCGCCCTTAAGTGCAGGGTTAAATAAATCATTCCAAGATTTTGGATAGGCGACTCCCATCTCATCAAGTTTATTTTTATTAAAGAATATACCCATAGAGCCACAGAAGTAAGGAACTGCGTGAGCATTATTAGGATCGCACACAGATAACATCTCATATTTTTCTTTGTTAATGTTAGATAGATTAGGAAGCTTACTCTTATCAAGAGTAAGCAATAAATCTTTAGAAAGCATTCTCTCTATACAATAATCTGATATGCAGATGACATCATATTTTGCACCGCTTTCAATAACTGGTATAACTTCTTCATTAGCTTCAAATACATCTTGATGAACTGTAATGCCAGTCTCTTTTTCAAAAATCTCTAATGCCTCTTCTGACATATAATCACCAAAATTTAATATATACACATCACCATTCTTAGTAGTTGATGCACTCCCGCCACATGAAATAAGGTTCAATGCAAAAAGAAGTACCAAAATGAAACTTAAAAAAACTTTTGATATTTTTTTCATCACAAAACCCCCTCGTACAAAATAATTATACTACCCCTTTTTTAGGGACGCCATATAATTATAATATATTTTGCTCAAAAATCAATAGATTTCTCGGGCTCGTATAACTCGCCCATACGACTTCTATAGAGGGATTTTTTCTATGCTTCTATCTAAGATGCCGTTCACAAATGCTATAAATATGCCATAATTGGTAAAAGGAACCTTTGCATCGATGGCACACTTCATGCGGTAAAGCATCTCCCGGTCTTGCGTCATGCAACCGCCACAGTGAATGACCATCTTATACTTAGAAAGATCTTCTGGAAACTCATTGCCCGATGATGTCTCAATACTTATATTCGCTCCCGTGTATTCTCTAAGCCATTTTGGAATCTTATATGTGCCTATGTCATAGCACTGTCTATGATGAGTGCAACCTTCTGCTATAAGAACTGTGTCGCCTTCTTTTAGTGCCTTGATACCCTCAACTCCTTTTACCGCTGTACTTAGAAAGCCTTTATATCTTGCAAGTAAAATTGAAAATGAAGTGAGTGGTATATCCTTTGGAACTATGCTATCTACATATTTAAAAACTTGACTATCAGTGATTACAAAATCAGGTTTTCGACCTACTGTCTCAAGTACATTTTTTAACTCAGTTTCTTTAGTTACTATGCAGTATGCATCTTGATTGAGTATATCTCTTATAGTCTTTACTTGTGGCAAGATCATCCTTCCTTTAGGTGCTGATTCGTCGATAGGAGTGACCAGTATCACAAAATCATTCTTCTTAATAAAATCTCTGGTGAGCGATTTATCTGCATCATCTGGCTTTAATTTTCCTATCTCTTTTTTTAGTTCTTCTATGCCGACTTTAGTTGTAGCGCTTACAAATAAAACCTTGTTCTTAATATCACCATCTAGATTTTTTGTAATCTCGCTCTTAGTACTATCATCAATTAAATCAACTTTATTAAATACTATAAGATATGGTATGTTTTTATTCTTAAAAATTGACAAGAGTTCTTCATCATAACTATTTAGTCCATCAACAGATGACACGACAAGTATGGCTATGTCTGATTTATTTAAAATCTTTTTTGTTCGTTCAACTCTTTTTATCCCAAGTAATCTATCATCATCATCAAAACCAGGAGTATCAATTATCACAACTGGTCCTAGTGGCAAAAGTTCCATTGCTTTCTTAACTGGGTCAGTTGTAGTTCCCTTTACATCTGAAACCACAGCAAGTTCTTGGTTTGTAATAGCATTAACTAGACTTGATTTTCCTGCATTTCTACATCCAAAGAAACCTATGTGTAACCTATCTGCATTTGCAGTCTCATTTAAAGTTCCCATATCACACACCTCGTTGTATCTTAAAATTACGGGAATTATATCACGTTACTATACAACATCTTTAGAGGGTACTATATATAAAAAAATATAGTAACTATCTTTTCATCCCCTAGGGAGCCTTGTCGTCATAGCTTGAAAAGCAAGCTTTTTAGCTATTCCTTTAAGGCTCCCTACTATTAATCGTATGATTTTTTAGAGTAAAGAGTCTTTGCACTTATACCATCTATCTTACCGAGCTTTCCTGTAAGAGCATTGATGCTATTCTCATCGGCAAAAAGTGCCACATTAATAATATTTACTCCATGTATTTTATCTGGAAGACCCATCCTTCCAATGATTAAATCCTTATACTCATGAAGTATGTCATTTATCTGCTTTATATTTTCTGTCTCTATATTTTCTACTATAATACTTATGGTTGCTATTCTATTCATACTTCTCCTTAAGGGAACCTCGAAAAACTTCGTTTTTCGAGTGTGTTCCCAGTTAGAACCTCTAATTCGTCGCATTTTAGAAAAGCAAGCTTTTCTAAAATATCCTTTTTAGAGGTTCTCTTAATTAAAATAAGTTCTACCCGCATTTGCATCAGGATTAAAGATACTTTTTATCTCATCATCAGTTAAATCAACATCAAATATATTTTTATAATACTCTCTTGTCTCCTTAACTAAATCAACATCAGAAAACAAACCTGGGTATGCAGTTTTAGCAAACCAGAGAAGAGTTATCGGAGTGTCGATGCCAGGAGTGTAAGTTCTATACATACCTAGTGGAAGTTTATATACTTCTCTATCTTTAACTGCTTTCACTTCGCTCCAATCATAATTGCCGATAGTATTCTCATAGAGGTCATTAGGAAGTGCAGTCGTAAAATTAGTTATAAATATCATATCAGGATTCCAAGCATATACTTGTTCAAGGTTAGTTGCTACAGAATTGTCCTTTTCTAGTTCTTCTGCCACATTAATGCAGCCTACTGCTTCTGCCCACCACTCTCCAAAGAAATTCTTTCCTGATGTGAGCATAATGCTATCATTATATTGGAATAAGAAAAATACTCTCTTTTTCTCTTCTTTCGATAGTTTTGACACTCTTTCTTTAATCATATCATAGATTTCATTAGACATTTTTTGTGCCTTATCACTTCTCTCAGTTAGGATGCTTATATCATCAGAATATTTAAATACCTCTGTTAAAGTTTGTAGCCAATGGTTAAGTGTCTCTATGCAATCATAGTGCCAGCCATTTGCTGATATACCGATAGCACAGAAGCCAGCCTTGGTAAGAACTTCCTTCTGCTCATTATTGTTTTCACTATAAAAAACTACATCTGGATTTAGTTTCATGAGCTCTTCAACATTGATAACATTACCATTCATGAAATCAGCATTGGCATTTAAGATCTCAGGATAGATTTTTGACAATAGACTATTTTTAGCTGCACTCATACTTGTTGGTGCTATACCAACTATCTTATCTGCGCTATTAAAGAATACTGATAATACTGCTGGGATAGGAAATATATCTGTTACAACTATCCTCTCAATCTTGTTAGGGACTTCAACTTCATTCCCGCCATGGTCTACGACTATGTGAGTCTCTGCAATCTCTGCAGTTTGTGTTTCTTCTGTTGCTTCTGCTACTTCTGCTACTGTCTCAACATTTTGTGTAGTGTTGGCACAGGAGATTAAGATAATGCACATAGATAATACTAAAATTACTGACAATAACTTCTTCATTTTTTCCTCCTAATAGCGGGCTCGCGGTGGAGGACAGTCCAGTGGACTGTCCTCCCCCTACGTTTTTTAAACCCGCCCTACAATTAAATGTTTTTATAATTTATTAAGTTTATTATATTCTTTCTAAATAGCCTACCTGAAAAACCTTCATATGGGTGCTCTACGAATATAGTTTTCTCTGATATGATAGGCTTATAAAGTGGATCAGCTATGACTATTCTCGCGTCCTTTATCGCATCAGCTATCTCATCCTCATCTTCTAAAAACAAATCTTGAGATTCGAGTGCAACACTTTCTCTTATAGATAAGTCTTTCACTATATCACCATGATAAGTATTACCAAGTTCTACACCTGATATAACAGCTGGCGTAAAACCATATTTATAATATATTGCTTTGGCGAGAGACTTTGATGTAACGCTTTCGCCAATGATGTAGATACCCTTATCTTTATAGGCTTTTTTTAAGTCGGTGGCATAGATCACGTCGGGCTCGCAGTGGAAAACAGTCCACTGGACTGTTTTCCCCCTACGAGTTGGATCATTCACTTGTTTTAAGCACTTAATAATTTCTTTTTTTAATCTATCACCATATGGTACTCCGATAACATAAGGTGTGCCAAATTCTTTTTTAAAATACTCTGCTACTTTTATGCCGACTGATGACACTACAAGATTAACTGTTGCCTTGCCTGCATCACTCATCTTATCCACATCACATGATAAGGCAAAATTGGAAATTACATCAAAGCCAGCATCTGTCAAAAACCTTTCTATACTTTCTATCTGGCCATTGATAGAAAAATCTAAAGGCGTCGCGCCTAAGATATTAACCGCCTTCTTTTGTTTCTTGACATTCTTTTTCACAAATGCTTTCGCATAATGTAAAAGTGCCTCGCCAGCTCCTTCTACATACGAGTGCATACCGTTAGTATTAATGCCAAAGGTAGGTATGCCAGTCTCTTTTTCTATAACTCGAGCATTGGCCTCTATGTCACATCCTGTAATCATAGGTATAGGTGTCCCTGCTATAGCTATAAATCTTGGTTTAAGTTCCTTTGCTGCGATCACTATATCGCGGACAAGTTTTTCGTCATCACCCATGATGGCTTCCATCTCTGAAAGTCCAGTGATGTATACCATGCTTTTGCTTCCATACCATCTTGGTTCATCGTGAGTATTATATGTAGAATTGCAGCCTGACGCATCATGCATTATAACCATACCACCAAGTTCATATAATGCACTTGGCACTCCGGATACATCGGCTGTATATGTACTTGTAAATGTCTGAATCTGTCTCATAACAATGAGTTACACCCCAATCCCTTCTTTTGAATAAGATCATCCATATCTTTTTCATGTCTATATGCCTCTATCATATTTTCAGCAAGTCTCTTTATACCATCGAAACCATAGTGACCACCACACTCAACTTCATTCACAAAGAACTTCGTATCAGTAAAGTATGCCGCCTTTTGCCCAAGTGCAAGATACTTTTCACTTTGTCTTCTATCACTGGTTCTCATAACTACATTTACAGTCGGATAGACAAGCAACTCTCTATCACTATATTTATTTTTTAAATCTTCATATGTCTCTTTCTCAGTGATAGAATCAGTATATATTTTTTTAACATTGAAGCCATTATCAAGAAGAAGTTTTGCTAAGCTAAATATCGTAGGGGTAAATGTGTAATCAATTGCTATAGCTGTGTCTCCTATAATTTTCTTTGCTTCCTTTAATTTCTTAAACGCTGCCTCTTCTTTAAAGTCAAACTTATCTATATCCACGTCGATAAATCCTGCTAAAGTTTTTAGATGTTCCTTTATAGTGCTTGGGTCATAACTTATAGGTATGTGCACATTCTTTTGATTAAGCCTATCACATATCTCATCCATACCCTTTTTCGCAACAGGTAGATATGAGACATTGATTTTACTTTTCCCCATGTCAAGATATTCGTCAAAGGTCTTGCATAAAGTTATATCACGAAGTTTATACTTACTTAGTTTTATAAGTCTTATAAGGTCACTTGTATCATCAGTTTTAATATTATTGCCACAGATGTTGATACCGTTATCCTTTTTATCGCATCTATCTATAAGTGAATACAGTTGTCTTCTCATTATCTCGTCAGGTGTCATACCACTTTTTCTCATTATAGGATTCATATAACAATCTGTAAAAAGTATCTCGGGGAATCTTTTTCTTAAAGCGCCATAACATAGATTCATATCAAGAGCCATGAAATGATGTATGCAACTCGTGTACACAAGCACTGCCCTTGGTTTCCTTTTTAATTTTTGCAAAATATGAGTAACTCCTTCAATAAGAAGTCCTTCCATATCTCCATCAAGGACATCATTTTCTCTAATCGTTACAGTCGAAAATCTTCCCATCTCGCCCATCTCAGCTGCAGTTAAGACTACTCCTCTCAAGCAATTAGATGCGCATACAAACACTTGATGCGATTCTGGAATTAGGAAACCTGTATGAACTATGTTCCAAGTTCCTCTTGCAGGACAACTATACTCAAGTCCTGATGTCTCTTTTTCGTCAAGTACATGTCTAAGCATTTAACACCTCTTTAGCTAGCTTTATATAAGACTTAGCCATACTACTATCTGGAAATGCTTCAACAACAGTCATCTGCATATCTTCCGCTTTATGAACTATCTCGTCATAAGGAAGCACTCCTATGATTTTTGTTTTGAATTCCTTACAAAGTTCTTTTACTTTCTTTTCTTCGTCTTTGACATTTTTCTTATTAAGTATGATACCACCTAATGATGCATAACCTCTATCTTTAAAATTTCTCATCGCTATACAGATATTTGCTGCTGCATATATCGACATATTTTCACCAGATGTTATAACGAAAACTTTATCAGCATAACCCTTTCTCATCGGCATAGAGAATCCACCGCAGACAACGTCTCCGAGTACATCATAAAATACTACATCGGGTTTATACTTCTTATATGCGCCTTTCTCCTCTAATTTTTCTAAAGCACATATTATACCTCTACCAGCGCATCCAAGTCCTGGCGTAGGCCCGCCTGCCTCAGCGCAGATTATATCGTTGTAACCAAGTCTCACCATATCAGAAAGTTCAAATGCATCTTTCTTCTCTCTAATTAGATCTAACGTTGTATTCACCTTTTCTCCATGAGTGATAAGTATAGTTGAATCAGCTTTAGGGTCACAACCTATCTGCATAACTTTCTTTCCCAGATTTGATATGGCTGCAGAAAGATTAGATACTGTAGTCGATTTGCCGATGCCACCTTTTCCATAAATTGCAAATTTTTTCATACGACTCCTTACGGGCGCTCAATTGCTCGCCTCTACATCTATCTTATCGACAATGGTATTATGTCTCTATATATCTCATTCCCGTCTCTTAGCTCTCCGACTGCTGCTCTTATGTTAAATGTATCTTCTATATTCTCCTTAGTGATAATCTCTTTTGTATCGCCAAAAATATACTTGTAATCTTCTCTAAGCATCAAAGTCTTCTCAGAATATCTTAGTGCATGGTCAGGATAATGTGTGTTGAATATTATAAGTTGGCCTTTATCTTTAAGTCCCTTAATAATGTCAAGCACTAATAATTGATTTCTATAATCAAGGTTTGATTCTGGTTCATCAAGTATTATAATCTTAGGATCTTTGACAAGTGCTCTTGCCATATATACCATCTGAGCCTCGCCGCCACTTAGATGACTGACACTCTTATCTCTAAGATGCATTATGTGGAGTTCTTCTAATTTCTCTTCAGCTTTCTCTATATCAGATGTTTTTGGTTTTAAAAGAGGATTGATACCACTTGCTAGACCTAAGAGCACTGTATCAAGCACTGTATATATTGAGTTTTCTTTTCCGCCCTGCTTTACATAAGATACATATTTATAAAAATCTTTTCTACTAATTCTATCTATCGTTCTATCATCAAGGAGAATCTCACCATCAAAATCTTTAATTATAGAAAGAAGGCACTTTATAAGAGTAGTCTTTCCTATACCATTTGGTCCAAGTATAGAACAGACGACTGGGCTTTCAAGCTTAAAACTTAAATTTTTAAGCACAACATTTTTATCATATGCAAAAGTTAAGTTTTTAACTTCAAGTATCATAATTTCACCCCGTTTCTACTTCTAAGCATATATATAAAAAATGGTGCACCTATCATAGAAGTTAAAACTGATATGGGTATCTCTGCAGCGAACATTGATCTTGATATGGTATCTACTATCACCATAAAACATATACCTATACTTATTGTGAATGGAACTAATTTTGTATGATTCTCTCCTACGAGCATCCTACAGAAATGCGGAACTATAAGGCCAACCCATCCTACCTGACCTGCCATAGCGATTGATATGGCGGTAATTATAGTTGCAGCTATTATAACGATAAATCTTAAAAGATTAATATTAACTCCTAAAGTTTTAACTACATCATCATCAACTGTAAGCAAGTTTATCCGCCACCTCAGAAGAAATATAACTGCTATACAGATGACTACTATAGGTATGCTCACCATCAAAGTTTCTTTACCAACAGATTGGAAACTTCCCATAAGAAAAAATGTGATAGATGGCAAAACTGTATCAGTATCAGCCACAAATTTAACGAGTGATATAAGCGATTGAAATAGCGAACCAACTATTATGCCGGCGAGTATTATAGTTTGCTTTGATTCATCTCGTCTCATCCCCGTTATGCCTGTGATTATAATTGTAAATATACCAAAGGCAAATGCTACAAACTCTATGCCAAATATATTAAGCCCACATAAGATTCCAAGTGCTGCACCAAATGATGATCCACTTGCAACACCAAGTGTGTCCGGAGTTGCGAGTGGATTAGAAAAATATGATTGGAATATAAGACCTGCAAGAGGAAGTGATGCACCTACAACTATGGTTGATAATAATCGTGGAATTCTTATGTTAGAAAGTGTGAGTGCATATCTTGGTTCTATCACCTCACCCATAAAATATCTTATGATGTCACTCGTCGGTATGTTAAGTCTACCAAAACCAAGACAAATTAAAGACACAATAATTGGCAAGATTACTAATAAAACTATTGTTACTAATTTCCCACTTTCTTTTCTCAATTCCATTTTTCTGCGCTCATGCCCTAATGACACTTCCTAGCATATAAAGACTCATGCACTCTTCATGTATGGGCGAGTTATACGAGCCCCGATAAAACAAAAAACCATATCAAAAGATATGGTTCAATTATAGTTTAAAATTATTTTAGTAACTTTTCACCATATCTTTCACTTTAGATTTAATCGCATGCTCGCCATGCATTTATATCTTTAGTGTTAGAGTTGTGATCTGTCTCTATATTATTTTTCTATATTATATCATCTTGCAGATAATATTTCAATGATATATTTAGTTTTCAGTAAGTTTTTAGATCTATTACTTTTTATATTTTATAGTTTATCTATCTCGCTCCTGCCAAAGTCAGAATACTCAACCATTTTTTTAACTATTTCAGTCTTTGGATTATCGATAAGTTCTTTCACACTATTCTTTTCAATTTCTTTTCCTTCAGATAAGGCTATCGCATTATTACAAAGATAATAGACTTCGTTGATATTGTGTGTGACAAATATAGCTTTCTTGCCAAGGCTTTTTATCATCCCCTTAAGTTCTTTCGCTATATTCCATCTTAAAAATGCATCAAGTGCTGAAAACGGTTCATCAAGAAGTAAGAACTCTGGCTCATTGACTACGATTCTTGCAAATGCAACCCTCTGCTGCTGGCCGCCAGATATCTCGCTTGGAAACTTATCTTCAAGTCCATTTAATCCAAGTAAGTCTATAATCTCGTCAACCTTTTTTCTTTTTTCAACCTTATCATAAGTTTTGTTAACTGATACTAATATGTTTTTTCTTACAGTCATCTGAGGGAATAATGCATAACTTTGAAAGAGGTAGCCTATCCTTCTCTCCTGCGGTTTTAGGTTAATGTTATTCTCACTATCAAATAAAGCTCTATCGTTAAGCATTATAATGCCTTCATCAGGTTTTTCAATTCCTGCGATGCATTTAAGGGTCATTGACTTTCCTGAGCCTGAAGCTCCGATGAGTCCGAGGATCTCGTCGTCAGTTTCAAAGTTTAGATCAAGTAAGGATTTATCCAATTGTTTTTTTATTTTTACTCTTAGCATTTTTTTGATTTTCTTTCCGAGCTATTGATCATGAGAAGGAAGATTGCTGATATAGCAATGTTGATGATTACCCAGATTGTCGCTCCCGCTTCGTCATTAATTCTCCAAAGTTGATAAACTGTAGTCGATATAGTTGCAGTCTTTCCTGGAGTATAACCTGCAACCATTGATGTCGCACCATATTCGCCAAGAGCTCTTGTAAACGCAAGCACAATACCCGCTATCATAGATTTTGCACAGTAAGGCATCCGTATCCGCCAGAAAATATATGTATCACTTAGCCCCAAAGTCTTACCTGCATAAGCAAGAGTCTCATCAAACGATTCAAAAGCACCTCGTGCAGTTCTATACATGAGTGGGAACGCTACAATAACTGATGCAAATATTGCAGACCACCAAGTCATGACCATCTTCAATCCGAAAGTGTCATTGAAAAACATACCAAGTGGTCTCTTAGGTCCAAGTAGCATAAGAAGTAGATAGCCAACTACTGTTGGTGGCAATACTAAAGGAAGTGTAAGAATCACATCTAACACCCCTTTAATAAAGCTAGGTAATTTTGCAATATAATAAGCAGCAAATATACCTATGAAAAAGATTATTATCGTAGCAATTACTGCTATTCTTAATGAATTAAATAAAGGATATAAATCCATACTAATCTGCTCTTGCGAATCCTACTGATTCGAATACCCCCATCGCTTCATCAGTTGTCAGATAATCTAAAAATCTCTTTGCTTCTAATTCTTTCTTAGTAATATTTAAAACCGCTGCTGGATATATAACTTGCTTACACATATCTTTTGTAGCAAGATCCACTACTTCAAGGTTAGCTGATGCAGCATCGGTTGCATATATTATACCTGCATCAACTGTTCCTTCTTTAACTTGAGTTGTAACTTCTTTAACATTTGAACCGTATGTTATCTTACCTTCTTTTTCAAATTCTTCTACTGGCTTTCCAAGATACTCTAAAATCTCAAGTGTATATGCACCAACTGGCACATCACTATTGCCTATGGCAAGAAGAGACAACTTATCTGTCATTAAGTCTGCAAAATTTTTTATATCTTTTGGATTGCCATCTGGCACTGCAAGGGCTACCTTATTCTCAAGAAGATTGATTCTTGTGCCTTGTAAGACATAATCATTCTTATCAGGATTAACTTCTTCATCTTTGCTAGCATCAAGCTGATCCATCTGCTTCTGAGCTGCCGATATAAAGATATCGCACTCTGCGCCGGCTACTATCTGCTTAAGAAGAGTTCCTGATGAATCAAAATTGTATGTGATTTTGATTTCGGGATTTTTCGCTTCATACACCTCTTTGATTTGGTTCATAGTTTCAGTCATAGATGCTGCAGCAAATACTATGAGTTCAGTCTGAGTAACCTTCGCTTCAGTTACAGGTTCTGACGCTTCAGTTGCAGGTTCTGACGCTTTAGTTGTTGTTTTGTCGCTGTCACAAGCTGCGAGTAACATTATCATTGTTAATGATAATAAAATACTTATTACTTTTTTCATATTATCTCCTTTCGGGCACCCCTACGGGTGTACCCTCTACATTAATTACCGAATGTACAATTTGGGAAGTGGCACACTTTGCAGTTTTGACATAAGCCCCCATATCCAAGTTCTGCAAGTTCTTCCTTGGTCCATTTTATTTTGGCAAGAGTTTTTGGAAGTATAGCATCAAAGACTGTCGAAGCCGCATACATAACGCAGCCTGGCAAGCCAAGAATTGGCACATCATTATCAAAATATCCTATTAAAAGCATCGCTCCTGGAAGCATAGGTGAGCCATAACTTACCACCTTAGCACCACTTTCTATAATAGAACTTGGTGTCATGTCATCTGGATCTACTGACATACCGCCAGTACATATGATCATATCTACATTCAAGTCTTTTAATTCCTTGATAGCTTTTACTATCATATCCTTATCATCATCGCAGTATATCTTTTTAGCAAGTGTAACACCAAATTTTAAAAGTTTATTCTCCACTACAGGTGAAAACTTATCATCTATCAGTTTATTATACACTTCAGACCCTGTGACAATAAGTCCAAATGTTTTTATATTATATGGATATATTTTAAGAAGTGGTTCATCACCTATGAGCCTTTTAGCATCTTCGAGTTTTTTCTTATCAATGACAAGTGGTATAACTCTCATGCCAGCTATCTTCTTATCTACATCTACATCCCCATCTTTTATAGTTGCTATCATGAGTTCATCTTGCATATTGACTTTCTTAAGTCTATCCCTATCAACTTTAAAAAATCCTTTGATAGTACTTTTTAATTCTATCTTTCCTTCTTTTATCTCTGTCTCTGACATATATTCATTGATACACATGTCACGAAGCATAATAGCTGCATCATTTTCATGTATCGTATTTTCGTCAACTTCATATACATAGAGATGTTTCTTCCCTATAGATAGAAGTATAGGGATGTCTTCTTCTTTTATTACATGACCTTTTTTAAATTTTGCTCCTTTAAATTCCCCTGGTATAATCTGCGTTATATCATGGCAAAGGACTGTACCAACTGCATCTTCTACTTTAATAGTTTTCATAATGACCTCTAAAATTTATATTACTATGGCGTTATTTTTTCGAAAAACATACGGTTATTATAACACTTGAACAACAAAATATCAATAAGATTCGCTGAGCTCTCCCATATTAGCGAACTTTCTCCCATATAAAAAACTGGATTATACCTATATCTTTTAACCCAGTTTGTCTGCAGTTTGTCTGCAGTTTGAGGAGGCTCTTAGCCTCCTATTTCGTTCATATTTCTTCTCGCCTTACTTCTACTCTTATACGAAAGCACATCGTGTTTTTCAGGTTTTGAAAGTATCGCTTCTCTAAACTTTTCTATCATCTCCGCTTCACTTAAGCCTTTTATAGATATCTCACAACTCGAGTGAAGACAGGGCTTTAGTTTCCCATCTGCAGTAAGTCTAATGCGATTACACTCTGCACAAAAATGATTGCTAACTGGACTTATAAGACCAATACATGCCTTCGCACCACTAATCTTATAAAGCTTAGCAACGCTACTATTATCACCAGATACCTTTTCTATAATTTTATCATCATCATACTTACCCTTATATGCTTCTTTTATCTTATCAATCACTTTGCTATATGGCACAAATGCCTCTTTCCCAAAATCTCCACCATCATACATGGGCATAAGTTCTATAAAACGGACATCCGTGTTCTGTTTAAACGTAAGGCTTGCTATGTCAACTATCTCATCATCATTGAAACCACCAATTAAGACAGTATTGATTTTAACTTTTTTGAAATTTTCTTTAAGAGCAGCGTCTATACCTTCTAGCGTATCATCAAGATTGCCAATTCTCGTTATATATCTAAACTTATCTTTATCTAAAGTATCAAGCGATATATTAATCCTATCAAGACCTGCTACTTTTAAATCCTTAGCATATTTTGAAAGATATGATCCATTGGTTGTCAGGCATATCTCATCTACGCCATCTATCTCCCTTATCTTTGATACTATGTCAACTATATTTTTCTTAACAAGAGGCTCACCACCAGTAAGTCTTATTTTATTAATCCCAAGTCTAGTTGCCACCTTCACTGCCGAAAGCATCTCTTCCTCAGTCATCATGTCTTCATGTCTCTTTTTACATATACCTTCCTCTGGCATGCAATAGCGACAACGGAAATTACAAAGTTCCGTCAAAGATATTCTGATATATCTAATTTCCCTATTAAAATTATCTTTCATTACTAATTTGCCTTAAACTCACGAACTGTTTCATTGATACAGGCACCAATAAATACTAGGTTCACACTCACGAATAACCATGCAAGAAGTATGATTATACCATATATTGATTGAGATACATCTCTTGTCATACTGGACATCCTAAAGTATAAAGAAAAAAGATTGGCAACTATCAACCAACCAATCGTAGTAAATAGTGCTCCGTAGATGTTGTCAAGATATCTTCCTTTATGATTAGAACAACCATGATAGAGTGATAGAGAAAGTATGGTCATGAAAATTCCTATAGTGAAGTATTTGTAATCCATGATTACACTAACAAACTTTGCTACAAATGGCACATATCTATCTACATAATCAAGAAGGACTCTACCTACAACGAAAAATAACATGGTGAAAATGATAATGAAATATAAGATAACTATATTAAATATGGCCATAAGTCTGACCTTTATAAATCCGCCTTCGCTCTTAACCTTATAGACTTTCTTTATTCCTACTACAAATGAAAAAAGAACTGTAGATCCAGATATAAGAGATGTGATAATATTGAGATACACAACATGCGAACTTGCAAGTTTTCTAGCGAATCCTAGTATGTAATCTATAATGTATTTCGCGTATGGGATGTTTGGCAAAATTAGGTTGACATGCCTTTCAAAATCCTCTATGTCAACCATAGGAAGCAGGGACAAAGTCGATACTATAAGCATAGCAAGCGGAATGCTTGCTATGATCAAAAAGAATGCTGCACTTGCAGAAAATACGGGTAGATCGTTTGACAAATAAAGCTCGACTACCCGTATAATAAATTTTTTTATTTTTTGTAGATTCAATTATTAATAGTTCTTTGTATTAATAGTTATTTGCTTTTCTTTCAAAGAAACTCTTTGGATGCTTACATACTGGACATGCTTCTGGCGCCTTTGGTCCTATATGGATGTGTCCACAGTTTCTACAAATCCACATTGTATTTCCGTCATCTGCCTTAAATACTAGATCCTCTTTTAAGTTCTTAAGAACTTTTAAATATCTCTCCTCGTGCTTCTGCTCGATCTTACCTACCATAGTGAAAAGCGCTGCAAGTTCTTTAAAGCCTTCTTCCTCTGCTTCCTTAGCCATTCTTGGATACATAGATGTCCATTCGCCATTCTCACCTTCAGCAGCATGAGTAAGATTGGTCATAGTATCACCGATACCCTCTAACTCTTTAAACCACATCTTCGCATGTTCTTTTTCATTAGCTGCTGACTCTTCAAAGATAGCTGCTATCTGCTCATAGCCTTCTTTTCTTGCTACACTTGCAAAATAAGTATACTTGTTTCTTGCCTGCGACTCACCTGCAAATGCTTCCATCAAGTTCTTCTCTGTTTTTGTTCCTGAATACTTTGACATAAACACCCTCCTTTAAATTTTTTAAGGTTCCCTTATTTTATCAATTTCTTACCCGTTTGTTTTTTAGTTGTAGTAGAACCGTTGCTATTTGTATTGGCATTTGTTGTGTTTGTTGTGTTTGTTGTGTTTGTTGTGTTTGTTGTGTTTGTTGTGTTTGTTGTGTTTGCTGTATTTGTTGAGTTTATTGAATTTATTGTATTTACAATATTGGTTGATCCTGCATTTTCAATCCACTTACCATTAGCATCAACAGCATATCCATCTGGAGTAACTATGCTCTTCTGAAGATTTCCAGTTTGATCAAAGTAATAATAATCACCTTTTATATTAGCCCATCCTCTGGCAAGCTTACCTTGATTATATCCTGCCTCTTCAGTGAAATAGTATGTAAGATTACTACCATCTCTTAACCAGCCTGTATACATTTTACCATTATTATCAATATAATAGAAGTCCTGTACTGCTACACTTTGTCCGCGACTGTCAATATGTCTTGTTACTACACAGGCAAATACATTTTTCGCTTCTACAGGCTCGCCTTGTGCATTCTTTAATTCAAGTTTCACATTGCCGTTCGCATCTACTACAGCAGTAGCTCCTGATGTGTCGATGGCAACAGGTATAGTCTTTAAGCTTACAGCAAGTGTAGTATCATGAGTAGGATTAGCATCTGGTCCGAGTCTTAATTCCGTAAATGCTGGGGATGTCACATTGCCACCAGTCGCACTTCCTCCTGTACCACTACTATTGCCTGAATTACCAGATGATTGACTTGCAAACTTTGCATAGTAGACTTTGTCCCCATAATCAGTAGCACTAATCTTAGTGACAGCAGAACCTGTCAAACGAGAATTAGTATACCAACCTACAAAATGCTGGCTGCTACTTGGTGCAGTTACAGAAGTTGGAAGAGTTGCTCCAACTCCATAAGTATAAGATGTCACATCTCCACTAGTGATAGTTCCGCCATTGGTATTCAAAGTTACAGTATATGTCTTTGCAGTCCATTTCGCGTGTAAAGTTCTACCAAGGTATACTGCTGAATCGAAGTTCCATATATGTTCATATGTATCTTCTGTATACCAACCACCAAATACATAGCCTGACTCAATTGGTGCAGGAGGCTCTGTAGCTTTATTTCCATATTCTACTATCTCATCTTCAACCTGTGTGCCATGACCATGCATATCATATGATATGGTGAGCTTTTGCACATCCCATAATGCATAGTAGGTAAGATCTTTAGGATCGGTTGCATCAACTCTCATCTTAGAGATTGGTGATCCAGTTAAGTCCTCATTATCATACCAACCTTTAAAGTCATGACCTGCATAAGTCATACTTGCTGTTGCTGGTGGGTCAAGTTCTTCAGCATATCGTATCTTATCAGTTACTGTCGTGTTAAATGTTGCGCCATTTAATTCATAATCGATATCGTATTCATTCTCCACCCAAACTGCTTTAAGAGTTGTATCGGCGTTAAGTGTTAAGTCACTACCCACACTTACAACTGTGGTAGTATCATTTAGTGTCCAGTGATCAAATGTATATCCCACTCTTGAATATCCTGCTGTTGGAACTACTATAGTTGTCCCTGATGCCCTAGTCCATGGTTCCATGGATCCTTCTGCAGAACTCTCCACTTTATCAAAGGTTAAAGTCACATTACTAGTACTATCCACATACTGTGCATATAAAACTAAATTATCAGATGCTATGTCTTGATGATACAATGAATCTGTAGTATAAGTAGTACCACTACCATCTGCCGCCGTATTATAATGAGAAAAGGCTTTGCCTGCTTCTGGTGTTGGTTCAGTAAGATAACTAAGTGATGCTCTTAATATTGGGTCTATCCACTTTGTTGTTTCAGTTCCGAAAGTGCCAGTGCCTGAATCTGAATTAGCTTCGAGCTTGATCTGGTTGTTGGTTATAAGTCTTATACGGAGGTTGCCGTCATCTATTGACCCTATACTAGTGATAGCTCCAGGGCTACCAGTGACAGAGAAAGACCTACCTTTAATTTCCGTGGTATATTCAGTATCATTTCCATCTACAAATATTTCATGCGTACCACTTGAATATTTAACACCTACTGCAAGAAGGTTTCCATCTTCACGATAAATTGAATTGCTAAACTCTACTATATTAAAACCTTTCGACGCCTCAAAAGATACTGAATCAATGAGGTTGGCACTACTATTAATATTACTAGCTATAGTACTAGCATTAGTTAAATTTGTTACTTTAAATAAATACACATCATATGTTCCATCCTCTGCTGCATAGAAACTTGCTGCCTTTACCTTTTCTCTCTTATTTTTAATTTTAAATGTATTAATTGCTATTTCGTCAGCATCAAAATCATAATAAGCTGGAATTGTACCGGTATCATAGAAGTATATATTTTCATATTCTAAGAACGATGGAACAAAATCTACAACCATATAATCCATGTAATGGGTACCACTTGCATTTGTTACGCCCCAGGCATTATCATATGGAACTAAAGTGAATTGATGCCATGAGTTCTTGCATATGAATGCACCTTTATAACTTCTAAGAGAAGTCTCAAACTCCACATCATCATCCCAACCAATACAATACATAGCATGGCCGCCAAGATCTTCTAATGATGTTGTACTTGGTGCATCAAGGCACATAACATCACCATAACTTACACCGTTTTTAATATATTCATGGTTGGTTGGGTCGCCATTAAATATTGCTCGCTCTTGTCTTCCAACAGTATATACGAAGATTTCAAATCCATTATAATTTACAATATCACTTTTTGCCTGTGCCAAGAAATCGTCTTTTTTAAACGTAGATCCATCATAATAATCTGCAAGTTCTCTAACATACGCATTCTTCGCATGAACTGCTGTTTTATTGGTATAACTATTAAGAACGTTCATATAATTGGTGTCGCCAGTATTATATCCAATTAATGTCTTTCCACCACTAGAATCCCAATCAGTATCATTGTCACCCCACTCTGGCCAACCTAGAGTAGTATCTTCTTCAACAAGCGATCTCCATGTTGTTACAGTTTGCGATAATACACGAGAATTTGATCCATAATCTTCCCAATCATAATCAGGGTCTCCGCTTGTTTTTAAAGGGATATGTTTACTTATACCTGCATTTCCAAACTCATCTCTTGGTTGTGCAAAAAGTTGCATACCGAATTGCATCTCCGAAAGATTAAGTTCGTTTGGATAATTATCTGATATCTTAGTGCTTATAGACGTTGGATTATTGGGCCATTTAGTCAGATCAAGAGTGTCTGATACATTCTTACCCAAGACATTAGTTACATAATTAGGATATTTCTTTATAAGATTAGTCTCCGCATACGCTGTCATAGCAAATGCAGTACAAAGACCAGTAGGGTTTTGATATTTCAATGATGTAAGATAATTTTTCCCATCTAGATCATGCAAACTATAATATGCGCTGCTTGGTCCTGCACCATAAAGCTCAGTCTCTGCTATAGACCTCTCTTTAAGACCTACTGAAAAAAGGCGATTTTCTTTTACCTTGGCTTCATTTTTACTTTGTACAATAGAATAGCCAGCATCTCCACCTTTTATAGTGTAATACTCGTATGTAAGATTATCTGATTTGAATTTATCATCTTTAACATTGATGGCCACACCACCATTACCACCACCTGCATTACCTTTAAGACCTTGGCCAAGATATACGCCATCATATGATTTTCTACCAACCTTTATGGCAGAGCCTCTTATTGGTTTATCATCGCCATATCCATCTCCACCAGTACCACCAGTTACACCACCACTTTCGATCATTATGGTGTTAGTGATTTTTGATGACATGATATCTATCGCATCACCACCATTTCCACCTTTGCCATCATAAGACTCTGCACCGCTTCCACCTTTTATAACGGCTTTGCTTATAGTAAGATTAGAGTCATATAGGTGTATAGCATCTCCACCATCCATAGGATCTTTTTCTTCTTCTACTTTCTCGCCTTCTTTTCCTTTAGCTCCATGGATCTCACCACCATTAAGTTCTACTACTGCATCTTTAATATACAAAGTAGGATACTCATTGTCTCCGCCTTCTATCTTTCCAACAGTATCTCCGCTATTAGTAAGTGTGAAATTATCTTCTATATAAAGAGTATAATTATCTTCTGGTCCTACAATGCTATGACCAGCAAGATCTAAAGTCATATCATTCTTAAAATAAATTGCATCTTTTAATTCTATATCTTTAAGGAGTATGATCGTTCCATCATAATATGATATTGCATCTACATCTTGATATGCAAACTGTGCATATGCATCAAGATTCATATAGTAAGTTTCGCTTATAGTTGCAACGCTTTCTTCCTCTGTCTCTTCGGTTTCTTTTGATTCATCTACATCACTAGTGGTAGCTATATCGCCTTCGCCTTCTTCAGGTTTCTCTTCAGAGTTCTCTTCTGGCTTCTCTTCAGACTTCTCTTCTGGTTTCTCTTCAGGCTGCTCACCTTCTTTAAGTCCGTCTTCCTCTGGCTCTTCTTCAAATGATTCATCTGACTCAGCACTATCTTCCTCGTCTGCTTCAGAAGCAGTCGAAGTCTTATCATCAGCCTTATCATCTGATTTCATGCTAACATTACTTGCATTTTCTACAGCGCCTTCGCTTTTTCCTTCCGCATTTTCTACTACTGCCTCTTCTTTCGCTCCTTCATTCTCTTCTGCATAGACGCGACTTAAGTTATTGAATGAATTTGTGCAAAATACCAAACTTAAGATAAGTAGTATAGCTACTTTTTTCCTTAAATCTTTTTTTAATAGATGCATCATAAGCGTACTCCTATCAAAATAATATAAATATTGTAACCAAAACATACATTTTGGCTACCCTCCAAAAAAACCGAACATACTTATACACGCTAATTATATTGAATAATAAGCGCTAATTCAATAATCTGTGTGGATTCTTCATAATTTCTTAATAATTTTAGAATGCATTTTAGACAATAATTTGACCGTTAGAAGGACTAAAATAGATGTGCCAAATGACAAAAGAGTCGCATATATAAAGCCCGTGCGATTATCAAGAAGTGGCATGGCCTTCTTTATAGCATGTATTATATAGTAATGGTTCATAAATAAAACCATACTTATATCTCCTAAGAATCTTGTAAATACATTGTCTCCAAAAATGCCGCCAACATTCATGGTGATAGATATGAGTATCATGAAAATATAAGGTATTATAAAATAATATACCGACTCATCAACTTTATATACATAATAGAATATGCCAAGGTAAGCTAAAATTACAAAAATAGATGCTATGATTTTGTTCTTAAATACATTTTTAATAACTGGGCTTATGGCATATCCGCATATACCAAGTGACATCCCAGCTATAGCCCTGAGGTTTCCTTTATAAGTTATGAGCCACTCGACAGGGTGATATAGGTAACCGATTTCCTTATATATGTAGTAGTAGATAAGTGTCGCTACGACAAATGCAATAGGGTAAAATCCTTTTCTTAGTTTTATAAATATAGGAACTATGATTATGAGTGCTATAAGCATAGATGATAGAAACCAACCTGTCCCTGTGAGAGTTACAACTTGTATAGTTGTCATCTGAAGCATGAGTATCTCATGAACTATGAGATTGATATCCCAAGGTGAACTTATAGTCATCTGGTTAAAATGAAGTTTGACTGCAAGTGCTATAAGAGATGACAAGATAAAGTAAGGCATGATCTTAGCGATTCTTTTATAAATGATCTTAAATGAACCTAGTGCCACATCTTCATCTTTTGGTAAGTTCACTATGGCTTTCGCCAAAGTCCACCCCATGAAGATATAGAACCATTCTATATATATGTAACCGCCTTGAAAATAGGTGTCATTGTTAAATGCTCCCGCATGCACTAAAAATATAAATAAAGCCATTATAAACTTTAGGACATTGATGGAGCCGTTCATAGGTTTTTTTAATTCGTTTTGCATGCTATTATGGTTTAATCATCTCTTTCTCTCTTGCTATCAGCACAGAACCTCCAAATAAGTGAATTACGATTATCATACTTTAAAGTATAATATCTGTCAAGGTGACAATATATATGTGAGTATCGCTCATTCTTGGTCCACCCTTTTACATAAAAAACAGGTTCAAATTCATTTTGAACCTGTTTTAAATTCTAATTAACGGTAATCCCCCATATATTGCTTGTTATCTCATTTTACATTTATTTGTTTTATAATGCTGGTGTAACTATGGGGTCATTACTTAAATCCAAAGTTCCACTTTTAGTTGTGCTTGTATCACACCATTTTAAGAAAATGTAATTTGTTCCATCTCTTTTCACTTTAAATTTCATTTTTGTATCAACTCCACCAGTTGCAGGAAGTGTTGTCGATTGTGTCGTAGTTCCTCCACTTGATATATCAAATGTAACATCTGCCTCTGTCGCTGCATTACCGGTTGGAGAAAATGGTCCATATTTTGCATATACACGATAATTACCAGATTCTTTTATTTTAAAAGTAAATTCAATCTCTTCATCGTATGATACTTCAAGAAATGGGTAACCTGCTCCCATGGATAAGTGTGGCACATTACTTTCATCCCAAAGCAAGGCTGCTTTGATTTGGTTTTTTTCACTTAATGATGTGGCACTATCTTCATATTTTTGATTTAAGTTTTCTGCAATAGTGTCAGTCACTCCACTCCAAAGTCTCACGAATTGAAGATTATTTGGATCATTTGCCATTTTAAATAAATAATGGTCATAGTCTGCATTATTGACAACTATAGTAGTTGTAGTAATAGATTTTGCGAAAGAACCATCTGTACCGACTAGCTGCCAGGTACCATCAGAGTTTTTCTGTCTATGAGAACATGCGAAATCAATAACATTTTGTGGAATTACTGACTGCATCCAGGTTTGAAAAGTTGTTCCTTTTGCTGTGTAAGTTATTGCAGGAATTGTCTCTGTAATTCCAACCCTATTAGTCATTGTAGAGTCCCAAAATCTATTATCTGAAATATTTTTATAAAGTGACACGTATGTATCTCCAACAATATCCCCTGGCTTTCTCTGGGCTGCTAGGCACTTAATCGTTAATCCTGTCCAATAAGCACCACTAGCATTAGTAAATCTAATATCTGCGACATCAACTGGACATTCTGCATTACTAAAGCTAGTTACATTCATCCAGCGAATACGATCTTGATCCGATGCCGCCCAAACAGTCGTATTAGTATTCGCCACATAATTAGATAAAGTTAGTAGCTCTCCTTCATTTTGATAATACCCCTGCCACTCAGCAACATACAATTCATTTCCATTTTTTGTTGCATTTTTACTTGGTCTACCAACTATATGTTTCTTAAAGCCACCACTAGTTTTATATAAGTTATTACCATTATGCGTTATCCCTACATAAAGAACATTATTTGTGCCAACATTATTTGTAGCTGTACTTATTAAAGCATTACCTTGAGCTGTAAATCCTGATACATATGGTTTACCATCTACATATGTTGGATAATCACTTTCATTATACATAAGCCAATGATCAGTGCCTGTAATTAAAAGCCTACGAGTTCCTCTATTAATAATTTTGAGTCCTGATAGGTAACTAGCTATAGAACCATCTATTTTATTGTTTATGCTTTCAGAATATCGATCAATTTGCGAGTTAAAGCTTGATTTCAAATCTTCAAATTCAGATTTTGTGACAAAGGCTGCTCCATCACTATCAGTAATTACTGAAGCAAAAGTATTAAAACTATAGACCATTATCAATAACGCAGTAAATATTTTTTTGACAATTTTCATATATTTTTAACCTCCATTTGCTAAAGTAACTTTAGGATTTTTTGACACATCTAATTCTGCGCTTTTGCCATCTGTCGTAGCCCACTTAAAAAATATCACACCATCATATTCTGCCTTAAACCTTATTCTACTTTCCGTATTAGCAGGTGCTACAATTACTCTTGTTGTGGTAGTATCAGTATCATAAAAATTAACATCTGCATCGCTTTGAGGACTTACAGTTCCCATTTGAAATGGTCCATATTTAGCAACAATATTTAAAGGCTTAGTTCCAGCCTTAACATTCCACTCCACTTCCTCACCCTTTTTAACTTCAACTAAGGGATAACCAGCTTTAAGCGACAAGTGTGGCGTTGTACCATCCATAATCAATGCATATTTAATCCTATCTGTCATACCGGAAGGAATAGTAACGCCAGTCTTACTCAAATACGAATATAATGTTACAGCTACGCTGTCTGTTAGAGGTGACCACACATTATGGAATTGAATATTGTAAGGAATATTAGCCATCTTAATGTACGAAGCACTCTTATTTCTATTGTCCTTATTACCATTATAAATGCCAGTAATCATCCCGCCACCTGTGTACGACCAAGCGCCTAGCCAGGACTGTTCCCGCCACTTCCCACTACTATAGTTCTTTAAATAGACAACTGCATAACTAATCTTTTGTGTGCCCACTACATCATTAAACCAGGTCTTATATGTTGGATATGTGTCATTTTTAAGTATTGCCGGTGTTGAATCAGAGATACCTATCTTATTATTTCCATCTGTGTCATAAAAACGATTATCACTAATAGCATCATAAGTACATATATTTGTCCCTTCATTCTGCTGTCCAACAAGTCTCGTGGCAGTTTGTGCGGACAATTTCGTTCCAGTCCAACCATCGCCTCCCACATATTTAGTAAGTTCCAAGTTACTAAAAATTACATCTCCCTGCAAAGATAAATCTAAATTTTCAAATAAATTATCATCATACGGAAAAAGACCATATTCATCAGCTATTGCACCATAAGTAGAGGAAGCCACAGATTCCCAGCCGCCTATAACAATATCCTCTCCTTCATTAATCCAATAGCCATTATATTGGCCACCATATATATCACTGTTAAAACCATTCTTGTACTGTTTTGGATTTACCAAAAAATGTTTCTTAAATCCCCCATTTAACTTGTAAGCTGCTTTACCCTCAAATGCCAAATTTGTCCAAAACACATCAACCGTAGGTGAAGTATAAGTCTCACCGTATCCATTACCCATCCCGCAAGTCCCATGTACATATGGTTTTCCTTCTGTATATGTTGGATAATCTGCACTAGTCCACATCTTCCATGTATTACTCTCTATCAATTTATACCGCACTTCTGTTTTTGTCTGTTTAATACCAGTAAGGTACGCATTAATTGCTCTATCAATTTTATTATCAATACCTGAATTTATAATATTCAGTTCTGCTTGAAAGTCATTCTTCAGGCTGTCAAACTCTGCCTTTGTTATAAAT
>DGGU01000046.1 GCA_002392345.1 Lachnospiraceae bacterium UBA3866 | reverse complement strand
ACTCGAAAAACGGAGTTTTTCGAGGTGCCCTGAATTATAAAAAAAATTATATCTATAGTTTCAAGAATAGAATATGATCTATAATATTAAGTTTGATTATCAAAAATTTGAATATAATGGTAAAACTCTTTGCAGTTAGAGTTAAGTAATCCACTTATAGATATGAAATTTAACGATTTTGACAAGGAGATTATGAATTAACTATGGTGAATAGGGCTTACGTTGAAAAGATTTTGAATAAGCGAAATGGTGATGAATACTTAGATTTTAAAAAAGCTGAATTTGAAAAAGGATGTGATCTATCACATCTTGATTTACATAAGGTTGATTTTACTGATGCAATTGGTGATGAAATAAATTTTAGTAATTCTAATCTTTCAGAGTGTATATTTACTGGTTCAAGATTTGAGAATATCAATTTTGATTCAGCAAATCTTAAGAAGGCTATTCTTAAAAATTGTGATATGAGATTTGCCAATTTTCATAATGCTGATTGTAGGGGAACTCATTTTGAATGTACCATTATGGAAGGCTCTAACCATGAAGGCATTATTATAGATGATAATACAAAAAACTACAAAATGCATTGTCCTGAGAAAGGTGCTTTTCTTGGCTATAAAAAATGTTTCAATGATTTGCTAGTAACCCTTCTTATTCCTGAAGATGCTAAAAGAGTATGTTCTACTACAAGACCATGTAGATGCAGCAAGGCTAAAGTTATTAATATTACGTCTATGGATTATAAAGATCATTATACTGAGGCTTGGTCACTTTGTGCTTCTGGTGATTTCAAATACACGCTTGGAGAGTATGTGTATCCAGATAGTTTTAATGAAGATAGATGGATGGAATCAACTCATGGAATACATTTTTGGATGACTCCAGAAGAAGCGATGGCGTATTAGAAAAAGATTATATTTAAGTTTGATGGCGGTAAAAAAATGATTAGAGATATGAAGTTAACTGATAAAGAAGATGTTCTTAGCATGATGAGAGTATTTTATTCTTCTAAAGCAGTATGGACAAATGGTTCTGAAGAAATATATGCAAATGATATAGAAGAGTGTGTTGGTGAGAGTCCATATGCAAAAGGTTATATTTTCGAAATCGACAATGAGATTGCTGGCTATGTTATGATAGCTATAAGTTATTCTACTGAGTTTGGTAAAAGATGTATATGGATTGAAGACATATACATAAAGGATAGGTTTAGGGGTAAAGGCATCGGAAGAGATTTCTTTAATTATATAACTAAAAAATATTATGGTTCAATTTTCAAATTAGAGGTTGAGAAAGAAAATGAACCTGCAATGGGTCTATATAGGAAACAAGGTTTTGAAAATCTTCCATACATTGAGATGATAAGGCAATGAATAAATATAATTAATGTTGATGATTTTGGCAAATTTTAGTCTAATATAGAGGGCATAGAGCCCTTTTTTTATACACATTTTATAGTATTTTTGCTTGCAAAATCCCACAAGATATAGTATAATACTATAGAATTGTGCGTATATAGTGGTTTTTTATATGCGATTTTTTGTTGAGGGGAAATTATGGGTAAATCTATAAGAGACGATTATGGTGCGAAAAATATAACAGTTCTTGAGGGCTTAGAGCCAGTTAGGAAGAGACCTGGTATGTATATTGGTGATGTTGGCCTTAAGGGTTTAAATCACCTTGTATATGAGATCCTTGATAACTCAGTTGATGAGCACCTTGCAGGATACTGCAATAATATAGAAGTGTACTTGGAAAAGGATGGTTCTTGTACGGTTATAGATGATGGTCGTGGCATACCAGTTGATCTACATAAGTCAGGTATACCTGCACTTAGAGTTGTATTAACTACACTTCATGCTGGCGGCAAATTTGATAATGAGACATATAAGACTGCAGGTGGTCTACATGGTGTAGGTTCATCAGTTGTCAATGCCTTATCATCTCATATGACTGCTGAAGTGAGTAGAGATGGAAATGTATATAGAGATACATATGAGAGAGGTAAACCAACTTTAAAACTTGTTAAGAATAAACTTCCTATAGTTGGGAAAAGCAAAAAGACAGGAACTAAAATTAATTTTTCTCCTGATCCTGAGATATTTGCTCACACAAAATTCAAAGCAGATTGGATAAAATCAAGACTTCATGAGACATGTTATCTCAATCCTAATCTTCATATACATTTTGAAAATAGAACGCTCACTACTCCTGAGATTATAGATTATCATGAGCCAGAGGGATTAGTTTCATTTATCAAAGAACTAAATCATGGGAAGCATACCGTTACTAAAGAAATCATGCTTAAAGGAACTCTTGATAAGACTGAAGTCGAAGTGGCTATTCAATTTATAGATGCATTTGAAGAAAATATATTAGGTTTCTGTAACAATATATATACCCAAGAAGGTGGAACTCATCTTGTTGGATTTAAAACAAAATTCACTCAGCTTCTTAATTCTTATGCAAGACAACTAGGAAGTCTTAAAGAAAAAGATGAGAACTTTACAGGACCTGATACAAGAAATGGTATGACAGCTATAGTAGCTGTAAAATATCCTGATCCACTTTTTGAAGGTCAGACTAAGACAAAGTTAGCGTCACAAGATGTAGCAAAGACAGTATCTACTATAGTAGGTGAACAGCTTACACATTACTTTGATAGAAACGTCGAAGATGTGAAGGCTATGATTAGTCAAGCTGAAAAATCAGCCAAGATTAGAAAAGCTGAAGAAAAAGCTAAGACCAACCTACTTTCTAAATCAAAATTCTCTTTTGACTCCAATGGGAAACTTGCAAATTGCATATCTAAAAATCCAGAAGAGTGTGAGATATTTATAGTTGAGGGTGATAGTGCAGGCGGTTCTGCTAAGACATCACGGAATAGAAACACTCAAGCCATCCTTCCACTTCGTGGTAAGATTTTAAATGTTGAGAAGGCTTCTATGGATAAAGTCCTTGCCAATGCCGAGATCAAAACTATGATCAATACTTTTGGTTGTGGATTTAGCGAAGGGTATGGCAACGACTTTGATATAAGTAAACTCAGATATGATAAAATTATACTTATGACTGATGCTGACGTAGATGGTTCTCACATAGATACATTGCTTCTTACTTTCTTATATCGTTTTATGCCAGACTTAATCAATGAAGGACATGTATATGTATCTATGCCACCACTTTTCGCTGCTATACCAAAAAATAAACCTGAAGATAAAGAATATCTCTATGATGAGAAGGCACTTAATGATTATAGAAAGAAACATAAAGAAGGATCTTATGAAGTGAAGAGATTTAAGGGTTTAGGTGAGATGGATCCAAAGGAACTTTGGGAGACTACACTCAATCCTGATAATCGAGTTCTAAAAAGAGTTGAGATAGAAGATGCGAGAGTAGCATCTAAAGTAACTGAGATGCTTATGGGATCTGAGGTTTCTGATAGAAGAGAGTTCATATACGAACATGCCAATGAGGCTGTGCTTGACCTATAATACACGAAAATCATATATTGATATCCTTAAAACTGTAGCGATTATATCGGTTATATTTTGCCATCTGCAGCTTAATGATGCAATTGGAACCAATGTATGGTTTATAAGATGCGACAATATCCTTATTGATAGACTTTGGTATATTTTAGGTTATATATTTGCAAACCTAAGCATACCTGTGTTTATGCTTATAACTGGTGCTAATCGATTTCGGAATACGGAAGTAACTGAGATTGATTATAGAAAATTATTTAAAGAAATAATAAAGATTATAATACTTCTTATAATTTTTCAAGTGCCATTTTACTTATATAATCACATGAAGCATGGCAACGCTTTTACTATAATTGATTTTGCTAAAACAATATATTCATCAAATGTTGAACCGATATATTGGTACTTCCCTGGATTTTATATAGCATTCCTTTTTTCATATCCTATACTTAAGAAATTTACATTAAAGGCTACAAAAAAAGATTATGAGTATCTATTTATAGTATACGCCATCACTCAACTTCTGATTAATAATATTGCAAAAAGATATAATATACATTCCAACATACCATTTGCTATATTTAGTTATACATATATGTATCCACTATTTGGTGACCTAATATGCAATAAATATGATGAATCAGATTTTTCGATTAGTAAGATAGTTATTTTAGTAACTTGTGCTTT
>DGGU01000043.1 GCA_002392345.1 Lachnospiraceae bacterium UBA3866 | reverse complement strand
AATATTTATTAATTTAAATTAATTTTTATGGTTTCATGTATTCTTTGTAATATTGTAAATAAAATTAGCAATGCATAAACTAGTATGACTTTGTCAATATGCTTTTTAAAAATTATCATCAAAGTAAACATAATGAATCCTTCAGTTCTTTCCATTATGCCACTTTGATAATAAAATGACTTTTTTGTGTCATTCTTTGATATCATCCCTGTCGTCAAAAACACTGTCATTGATATTAAAATCATAGACACCAAAAATAATAATTCGTATAAAATTTTGTCATTTTTTAATGCGATAGCCCATATAAATAAAATCTCGACTATCCTATCACTAATTATATCAAACTGTGCACCAATCATACTTTTTGTATTTGTTTTTCTAGCCACTTCTCCATCTATTACATCGAGAAATCCCGAAAGCCAAAGAAATACTAACGAAAGCATATCTTTTTCAAAGTATAATAATACAGCACTAATTATTCCAACAATAAATGCAACCATTGTAATCGCATTTGCGGATATATTCGCTTTTATAAAAATGCTTGCTACTACATCAAATAATGGATTAAAATATTTTCTTGCATGTGTATCTAACATCTATTTAATCCCATCGTAAACCTTACTCTATCCATAAAACTAACTTTATCTTTCCTTCCAAATATAAGCTCTAATAAATGAATTGTTTTTGCTTTTTGCTTTCCAAATGAATAAAGACAGCCTCCACAGTAACTCATTATTATATCTGATTTGTTATTTAATTCTAATACTCTATTTTTACAATTTTTTTCTGCTAAACTCTTATTTAAAATATGATTCATATTTATATTTCCACAGCATACAGTATTTTTCCTATTATTGTCAGATTCATTAAAATCTTGACCAATTTTTTTTAAAATATCTCTTATTGATTCTTGTGTAGAAAAATCTTCTTTTATTGCACAAGGATCGTGTATAACAATTGTTTTTTGCAAAGTGTGATATTCTTTTATATATGATAAATTTTTATTTATTATATTATATAACATAACAATAGAAAAACTTAAATTATATTCTTTTTTTAATTTTTCTAATGTTTTATAGCAATTTGGGCATGCTACATAGATATTATCTACTTCTCTATCTTCAATAAACTTTATTATTTTCCTATTAATTTTTTTTTGATAATCATTTTTTAATACATTGCTTGGATATCCACAGCAAAGTGAACAAATTTCAGTATTTTTATCATCTATTCTAATAACTTCTAATACTTTATATAAAAAATTATTACCATATTTCATCAAAGAGCATCCAGGAAAAAATATACTATATGATTTATTTCCTCGCATCATAAGATTTGAGAATGCAAAATCTTGATTAATTTTAATAAAAAACTTTCTAAACGACATTTTTTTCACTAAAGATCTGTTTTAACATAGTTATAAAGATGGTAAGCGCAAATATTATAAGTAACGCTGTCACAAATATTTTGGTACCACCAGTCAGCATTCCGCCAACATAACTATATATAAGAGTTGCTGGCAACTGTCCGATACCTGTCGCAATTAGAAACGAGCCAAGTGACATAGATGTAAGTCCTGCAAAATAACTAACCAAATCAAATGACATAAATGGTAAGAGTCTGCAAACCAGTACCGTCTTGCTACCATACTTTTTAAAATAATCCTCCATCTGAGATATTGATTCATTTGTTGTAAACTTAAGGACTATATCTCTTCCAAAAATTCTCGCAATATAAAAACATAATACTGCTCCAACCATTGACGATGTCCAAGATAATATCGCCCCTTTCCACCAACCAAATATCATAGCATTTGCAAATGTTATAAGGAAAGCTGGTATTGGTGCTAAAACTGATTGAAGCACCATGAGCATAAATGAAATAACAGCCGTCATCGATCCAAATGACCTTAAATATTCTATAACTTTATTTACATCAGCGGAAGTTAAAACTTTTAATGCTGTATTAATACTCCGATTAACATTTGGGTTAAAAAAATATATCAGAATAATCACTACTATTATAACAATGGAAAATACCTTTTTTATTATTCTTTTATTCATCACTAATAGTACTTTATAAAACTTTATTTTTATAGAAAATTTTTGCTAGTATGCTCGAAACTAACGCAAATGCAGCTAGTATAGATATTGATATCATAAGCTTCGGCGATAATCCATCTAGTGAATTTGCTCCGACATTTACATAGCAAAGCATGCCGGGTATTATCCCAAGAAGTGTTGATGTGATAAAAATTTTGTAATTATACCCGACAACTCCACTCATGTAATTTAAAAACGTATATGGTATAAGAGGGAGAAGTCTAAGAATTAGCATAAACATAAATCCATCTTTACCACTTGCAGTTCTTTTTAATTTATCATATATATTATAATATCTCTTTGTAGCTATCTCATTTGTCAAATCAAATGCAAGATACTTTGATATAAAATATGTAATTGTACTATTTATAAACGCACCAATAAATGTATATATACTGCCATAAAATAGTCCAAAAACTGCCCCAGCACCTATAGCAAGTATCGTAACTGTCACAAAAAATGTTGGTAGTATTGAGAATAACAATACATAAATTATAATGCCTATACTCCCATGAGACTTAATAAGATTTATAATATCATCAAGACTTATGATATGATTAATCTTAATATATATCGAAATTAATATTATCATAACGCTAACAACAACTAGTCGTATAAATCTAATTTTTTTATCAATGTTCACTTTTTTAATCAGCTTTATTATATATTATTAGAGGTTGCCTTAAATGATATATGTAGTTTAATAAGTTGAATTAAATATATACACATAACTATAGCTATGTAAAAATAATATAATTTAATACTTTTAGTACTACATATAATAAGAACACACATTAATATAACTGTCAATAATATTAATATTATAAAGTCTATTATTTTAAATTTTGCTTTTTTAAAAGCACTATAATACTTCTTTATAAAATATACTGTAAATATTAAAACTAAAATTGGCAAAATGTATTTAAACACTTGTATAATTGTATTGTTATCAAGCTTCATACTATGATATACTACCCATCTATTCATACCAAGTTTTTTTCTAGTAAAATAATCAAGTATATACATCCCAATAAAAAATATAATTTGTATAAGTGTTAATATTATATAGTTTGTTTTTTTCATCATTTATTTTGCAGCTTTTCCAGTAGGAAGTGCCCCAACTGTAGTATGCTCAACTTCACCTTTTTGTGGATCACCTACTTGTACAGGAAGGTCATCATGGAACAAATATTCATACCAACCGCCATCATATACTGCCATATTAGTTTTCCCTTCTTGATACATAGCAAGAAATGGTGGGCAAGCTCTCCAACCAGTACCACAGTAAAATGCGCAGAAATTAGTATCTACATCAAAATCATTTCCTGCATCTTCCCATACTTTCTTCATCTCAGATAACTCCATCACTGTATTATCAGGATTACAAATATATGCTACATCTGCAGCAGTTTTTGCACTCTTTCCCCATACAGCTCCTTCAGGTTCACCTGCTTTATCCATATAATTATATCCACTTGTCTCACCTATAAACTCATCATAACTTCTAATACTTATAAGTTTAAAATTAGGATCGTTTTTTACTTTCTCAATTGCTTCATCAAGTGAAACCCAATATTCTGGATGAGCTGGCACTGTAGTACCAAAACTACTTTTGCTTGGTTTAGTATTTAATGTAGTTTCACTTTCATATCCTGCTTTTTCCCATGCACTATATCCGCCATTAAGTATTTTTACATTTTCAACTCCAAGCCAAAGATATCCATATGCTACTCTTGCTACACCATTTACATCATCACCATAAAGTATAACTACTGTATCTTTATCAATTCCTCTTGATAATGCAATTTTTTCCATCTCATCAGCTTTAAGTAAATTGTATGCTCCTTCTTCTGAGCCAGTGGCATCTTCTACATCTACATCACCTACAACAATAGCTCCTGGTATATGTGCTTTTTTATAACCATCATCAGGTTCTGCACCATAGTTTACATAACCAATTAAATAATTACTAGACTCTGGTTGATTGCCATCTATAACACTTTTAACCCATGTAGCGTCTACATATACTCTATTTTTAGGTACTTCTGGTGCCGTAACTAATTGTGGCGCTTCTGTCTCTTCAACGCTAGTTTCTGCCTGAGTTTCAAGAGCGCTTACTGTATTATTGCTACTACAACCCATAACTATACATGTAACTAAAGTAAAACCAATTAATAAACTAATAATCTTTTTCATAATATCTTAGCATATATATATATATATATATATGCATCCTCCTTATTGTTAACAATATCTATCTCTTTTAGGTTTAAAACTTCGCATAGCTTTAATAAATTTCTTGTATTTAAGATTCTTCTTCTCTTCTAAAAATACACTAACTTTCTCTCTATCTTCTGGTTGTATCATAAGTGATACCCCACAGCACACTCCTTCCACAAGGTCCAGTGGTGCTGGTGATATCTTATTTTCGATAGATGCTTTATCAAGTTCATCATGCATAGCCATAGCATCTTCATAAATATCAAAAATTATAAAATAGTGAAAATCTGAATTATCCATCTTAACATAAATAATTAGTAGAGGCATATTCATATACCTCTACTAATTATAAATCAATAAATTATTTATTTAACATTTCAACAAATGCACCAATACGAGTTCTAAGTTGCTCAGCATCTGAATCCTCATAGTCTGTCTCAAGTTGAAGAACCGGTATACCTGACTCTTTAAGTGCTCTACCTACAGAATATTTTTCAGTATCATAGAGACAACAGAACTTAAGATTACAATCTATAACTCCGTCTACATTATACTCCTTAACCATTCTTTTTATATCATCTATTCTTCCTGTATTAGGTGTGAAACAAGCACAATTAATCTTCATATATCTCTCAGCAATCTTCTTAAATCCATCTTCAAGAGAAGTTATATTTTCATCTACAAGATTTTCAAAATATCTTGTGCCAGTGCACATTTCTTCACAAACTATAGCAGCACCGCTTGTCTCAACTAGATTATGAAGTTTCCAGTTAGGTATAGCAAGAGGGGTTCCTGTGACAAGTATTCTCTTAGTTCCTGCATCTACAACTGATATACCATTATTAATTCTCTCCTCAAGTTCGTCTGCAAGTTTATTGCACATAGTTGCACATCTCTCTGGGTCATCAAAGAATGAAATCTGAGTCATAAGAAGAGTATCTCTACCTGATATAGGAAGTGTTTTAGATTTTCTTGCATCATAAACTCTCTTCATTGCTTTTCTCTTCTCATTAATAATATGTATAGCTTTCTTTAAATTTTCAACTGTAAGTTTAACTCCTGTGAATTCTTCTACTTTCTTAGCAAATATTGCTATCTCATGTGCCCATCTTTCAATGTCTTCAGATCTCTTCATCTGAGGTACATCCATTACATACATAGGTACATCTTCACCTAAAATCTCATATGCCTTTTTCTTGCCATCACAAGTTGTCTCACCTACATACATATCTGCAATTCTAAAGAATGGACAAGTTTTACCAAGTCTAGCACCAACTGATGCTTTTATAAGTGGACAAGTGTTTTTTGGTAATACTGCTTCGCCATCTGGAACCCAAAATTGTGATCCACCGCAAAGTCCTGTAACTATACCATTGCAAGCAATGATAACTTCATCTGGAACATATACACAAAAAGTTCCAAATACCTTTCTACCTTTCTTTTGTTCCTCAATAAGTTCTGCTGGACGGATTCCGTGAACATCTGATACAACCATGTCCCAAAATTCCATTCCTTTTGGTCTGTTTTTCTGTGACAAATAAACGTCACCAAACGCTCCTGGTAATACTGAACAAAGCACATCGTGCTTCTCAATATCCATGCCTAAATCTTTCCACATAGGATGTCTGTCTGCCATAATTTTTCTCCTTTTCCTTTATAATATTTACTTTTATCGGGCTCGCGCCCCAAGGGCACTTTGTCGCACTTCGTCGCTACGCTCCTGCGTAAACGCTCGGGCGCGTGCTCACCCCTACGAAATTCCCATAAGTGACTAGCCCCTTTTCCATGACAAGTGATTTCTGTGACAGCTTTATTGGCAAAAGAAACGGAAACTCTCCCATAGCCAGTAGCGACTATGCTTGAGTTTCCGTCATACAAATTCAACTCATTTAATTTTTTTAAAATGATTTCAGAAGTTTCTTTACTACTCCAACCTGTAGGTAATAGAATTCTAGTAACTATACCTTTATTCTCATCAAGAACAATGGTCTTAGCTGAAGTAGATCCTATATCGATTCCTATAAAATGCTTATTCACAAATCTTACATTCGGGTTTAACTATACTTGCCCCTGCGTACAAAATTTGTGACACTTATATCAGCTTTAAACTAACTTGCTATCTCCTTTAAAGCTTTGATTGCGGCATCAAGTTCTTCATATGTTGTAAAATATGAAAAACTAAACCTTACTGCTCCTTGATACTTAGTGCCAAGATCAATATGGAGCCTTGGTGCGCAATGTGCACCCGGCCTTGTAGCTATACCGTAATCATTTGATAAAGCATCTGAAACTTCTCCGGAATCATAATCTTTTACATTTAAAGATACAATTGCGGCATGTTGTTTTGAAAAATCACCATATATTTTTACGCCATTAATTTCTTTTGCCTTATTGTAAAAATACTCTGTGAGTTCTTTTTCTTTACCTTCTATCTTGTCTACACCAATCTCATCAATAAAATCTATAGCTGCTGATAATCCTGCTATACCATGAGAATTGAGTGTTCCTGCTTCAAGTCTTGTTGGATATTCAAGTGGTTGATCTTCGCTGTATGTTTTAACTCCAGATCCACCACGTTTCCATGCGTCTATCTCTATGCCATCTTTTACAAGAAGTCCTCCTGTGCCTTGTGGTCCAAAGAGCCCTTTATGGCCTGTGAAGCAATATACATCTATCCCAAGATCCTTCACATCCACCTTCATAGTACCTGCAGACTGAGAACCATCAACTATAAAGATAGCGCCATTTTTATGAGCAATCTCTCCGATACTCTTTATATCATTAACATTTCCAGTTAGATTTGAAGCATGATTCACAACTACAACTTTAGTATCCTTATCAACGATCCTCTCAAAGTCATCAAGCGATAACACTCCTTTTCCATCTGCTTTTACAAACTGCAAATCAATATTTTTAGTCTTTTGCAGGTGATAGAGAGGTCTTAAAACAGAATTATGCTCTGTATCAGTTGATACAACTTTGTCTCCAGCTTTAATAATCCCATTAATTGCTATATTGAGTGCCTCAGTAGAGTTACATGTAAATATCACATTGGAAGGTTTATCAAAGTTAAAGAACTTAGCTATTTTAACTCTCGCATCATAAACTACCCTTGAAGCAGAAAGCGTAGCACCATGAGCCCCACGAGATGCATTGCCCTGTGTTTTCATGGCTTTAACTACTGCGTCAATAACTACATCTGGTTTATGTAAAGTTGTAGCTGCGTTATCTAGATAGATCATATAATATTCGGGCTCACATAACTCGCCCCTATATTTACTTCTTTAATATTAATTTAAAATCTCGACCTTCGCGGTCATGTGTTACTTTGTAGCCTTTTGACATTGCAAAATTGGCTACATTATTTTCTGCTGTCCTGTTGTCAACAAGTACTATGATCTCGTCGGCATTAGTCTTATTGATTTCTGCCTCAGTCATAAGTACTGGTTTTGGACAGGCATAACCTCTTGCATCTACCATATTATTCCTCTACTTTGTTAAGATTTGTAACTGATATTATAAGTAAAGCAATTAGGCAACATATAGCTGCAAACTTTCCATTAGCATTAAGTTCGAATACTTTATATACTCCATCAACCATACCAGGATCTGCCCCACCTGCAAGTGAGAAGTTATGTGCAAATGCAGCACCCACAAGCATACCGATAACTGTTATAGCTGAATCAGCATTGCCTTCACCTGAAAGTATAAGTTGACGAAGTGGACAACCGCCAAGAAGGCATGAACCCCAACCAACTATAACCATACCAAGGAAGTTCCAAATCTCGCTTGAGTGAGCTATAGGTTGAGATTGAACTGAGAAACCTTTAAAATTGCCAAGTACGATATTTCCAACAAGCACTGCTACAAATACTGCGACGAAACCTGTAATAAGATTAAAATTCTTAAAAAGTACTATGTCACGAATTCCGCCAACCATGCACATACGAGATTTCTGTGCGAGAACACCAACAATTAAACCAAAAGCGAGTGCCATGATAATTGGTGCATGCATAGAACCAGGCCCAGATGTAGATATAGCAAATGGTGTGCTATTAGTTGCACCTTCAACTTCAGCTTTCACATCTGCAACGTACTTTGATAATGTTGGCCATGCGATCATGAAAAGTACAAAAAGTATGATAAGAACAATTGGCAAAACTAAACCATCAAGATTTGCTGTGTCATAATTTCTCTTTAACTCAAATCCTTTCTTTAAGAACAAAACACCAATAAGAATTCCAACCACAAATCCTGCAAGTCCTACAAAAGCATTTAAGTCTCCACCACCCATTCTTATAACCATACGAAGTGGGCAACCAAGGAAGATAAGTGCTCCGATCATAACCATGAAACCAAGTATAAATCTAAGTGCTGGACTTGAACCACCTTTAGCTCTCCATTCACCTGATGCAAATGCCATGATGCTTGATCCAAGAACTATACCAACTATCTCAGGTCTTAGATACTGCACAACAGGTGCTGTATGTAGTTTTGTTGTACCTGCTATGTCTCTAATGAAACATGCAATACAGAAACCCATATTCTTAGGGTTGCCATATTTTGTAAGTAGTATCGCTGCGATGCCGATTATTAATCCAGTAACAATAATAAGCGGATTGATTTTTTTACTCATAAAACTCCTCCCATTTTTTAAGGAAACATTCCCTTAACAATAAAAAAGATTCTTTAGCAACAAAAGAATCTCATTAAAAATGGAAACGAAAAAAAACTGTTTCAACCATCCTTTGCATAAGATACATGGTCGGAATCTATAGGAATCGAACCTACACTCACTCTCACCAGAGAAAATCCCCTATCTAATGAAATTCATATATTAAATTGTAATTAGGGAACCTCTAAAAGGAGCATTTTTGAAAGCTTGCTTTCATAAAATGCGACGCATTTAAGGTTCCAACCGGGCACATACTCGAAAAACGGAGTTTTTCGAGGTGCCCATTAAAGTATTATTAATAGAATCTTTTTCGATGGTTATATTATAACAAAAATAACATAAAAATCAAGTGCAAAAAATAGGGGTGACCCCCCTATACTTCTAACTCCACTATCCTATCATACTCAATCTTATTCTTACTTAAAACTTCCTCAATTTTATCCCTATTACCAACATCTGTGGCATACGAGATGCCACAATCTGCTGATAGTTTTCTTGGTGCAGATATAAGCTCCCCTATGATTTTAGCTTCCTTACACACTTTTTCTGTTGCAAAGGCCATATTAGAAGTATGATATGTGATTATTAGTTTTTTTTCTTTCTTTAACATCTATAAAAAATATTTCTTGAATGCTCTCTCAGTGTACTTAGCAACATCTTCTTCCATACTGTCAAATCTACTTACAAGATCTCTTGCTTCATCAGTCAAAATTGTAGTGCCTCCTTTGACGCCACCTGATTTTGCAGTTATAATTTTGCATCCAAGTTCTTTCTCAACCCTTTTTATAATCTTCCAAGCCTTAGAGTATGACATATCCATAATCTTGCAAGCTTCCTGCATAGTACCTGATTTGTCAATAAGTCTAAGTAACTCTGATACGCCCCTACCAAAAAACTTCTCATCACTAACGAGAGTAATGCGGGGCTTCATTCTGAATTTTTTATAAGATACTTTAGCCATAAATTATATGCTAACCCCTCTCTCCTTATATAAATCCACCAGTTTATTTTCTTCCATCACTTTTCTACGGCCTTCAAGTCTTGATCTAAAAAGTATAAGCTCTCCAGCTATAGATATAGCAATCTCCTCTGGTGTCTCTGCAGCTATAGGAAGGCCAATCGGTGCTAAAACGTTATCTATCCTTTCCTCTGTGAAGCCATCATCGATCAGTTTTTCTCTCAACACTTTATTCTTACTTCTACTTCCTATGACACCAATATAAGCAGCTTTTGAATTAAGCACTTGTTTTTCAACAATATAATCATATACATGGCCTCTTGTCATTATAACTACAAAATCTTTATCAGTTATACTAATCTTATCAGTAATATTTTCCATAGGCTCACATATAACTTTATTGGCATCCGGGAATCTCTCCTCATTTGCAAAATTATCCCTATCATCCCATACAACTACATTAAACTCTACATACTTAAGGATTTTTGCAAGTTCCATACTGACATGTCCTGCGCCAAAGATATACACTGTGTTCTTGCTCTCATTTTTCTTTTTTAATTCTTTTATGATGTCTTTTGATTTTTCATCATTAGTAAGATAGGTAAACTTAAGATGACTCTCGCCTCCGCAAACCATGCCTATATTCTCTGCCTCTTTCTGGCTAAGATTATATGTTTTCTCACCACTCTCTTTTTTGTTAAGAAGGTCTTTGGCATGTAAAGTCGCCTGATACTCTACATTTCCACCACCAACCGTCCCAATGCTTTCAGCGTTTAAATCAACAAACATAACAGCGCCTTCTTTACGAGGAGTGCCTGTTGCTGATGATTTTACGATCTCCACCAGTTCTAAGTCTTCATTTGCTTCAAGACATTCAATTGCCCTGCTAAAGATATTATCAAACATTCAAATACTCCAATTTAAAAAATTTATTCTCTCTTTCTTCAATAGCACTTAGTCCATGAAGAACTGCACATAAAGTTGCATTACCTATAGCTCTTGACTTATCTGATATAGTAAATGCATTATCGTGTTCAGATATTCTCGGGTCTATGTCAGCGCATTTTAGTCCATTTCTCGCATAGAATCCATCTCTCAAAATCCCCCTAAGTAGTCCATCTATGCTCGCATATAATTCTACCATCTTACCAGTTGGCTTTCCATCTACATACTCTTCTACATTTGAAAGCACTTCCCCCTTCATAACTATGTCACCAATCTTATGGACATTATGAAATATCCCTTCGCAAGGTGAGTGCATGACTCTATCACTGCTATGAGATGCTATGAGTCCAGGTGTTCCAGTGTCTGGTATAGGCGATCCTGTTTCATAGATAGTCCCCAAAGTATGTCCTCTCATAGTTTCTATGGCATAATGACAATCTATACCTGCAGTAAATCCAGGTCCAACCCCTATCACAATATCTGCCATATCTATAGTAGTGCCCGTATTTCTCTTTGCCAAAATCGCATCGACTACCACATCAAACTTTATAGTTTTTAAAATCTCTGCTTCTTTATCAATCATAAGAGCAATTTTACCTTGCTCATGAATGTATTCTATGTCATTAACATCTGTCACATGTACACAAGTTAAACCATTCAAAGTCTTAGTACCATCATATATGGCATCAGAATATGACACCGTCGTCCTTATACAAGATGGCTTCTCTATATCAACAGCTACTACTCTAAGTCCAGCATAGGCAAGCGACCATATAATGCCAGAAGCAAGATCCCCTGCTCCTCTTACTAGGATAAGTTTCTTATTTAATTCCATAGATTTTCTAGATCTCCTTTACTATCAATGTCATATAGATATTTCTCGTCTATATGATATTTATAAGTTATTTTTTTATACTTAACTAATAATTCTCTTGGTCCTTTGTCGCCTTCAATTTTTAAAATCTCATCAAAATATTTTTTTTCAAAATAAGCTGGATTTTTAGGTCCATCAGTATACATACATGATATATCATTATTACTCAAGATGCTATTATATAGATATAATGTTAATTCCCTTACTGGTAGTTTTGGGATATCTGAATTTATAAACATTATGGCATCATGATCTTTAAATCTGTTGATCCCAACTTTTATAGATGACGAAAGTCCTTTTTCCGCCTCATGGTTTTTTATCATTATAATTCTATCGACGTATTCAAAGTCTTTAATAATCTCGTCAAATTGAGTTACAACTCCTATATCGATAGTTACATCATCATACGATAATTCTTTAGAAAACTTATCAATAAGCAAATCCTTAGTCGAAAGCAACTTATTAATCATCACTTTATATAAAGGTTTAGTAGATATAAGTGCAAAAAGTTTATTTTCATCTCCAAATCTTTTTGAAAAACCTGATGCACAGAGAACTAGAGCAAGTTTTTTGATTCTACTATAATTATCGGATTTAGCAAAATCAATCTTCTTAATTACGATTTTAGCATTTTTGAATTTCGCTGATAATGGTTTAACATAATATGTATCTATAATACTATCAATTATATCTTCACTAACTATAGTAGATGGATCATATTGCTTATTCGGGCTTACATGGCTTACAACTCCTTCGGCATATCTATGGCAGACTGCACCAATTTCCCTACCAACGCTTGATAATCCCATTGTAATTATAATCTCATCTACATTATCCGGTATGACAGGTTCACCAATTCTTGGGATCTTAAGTGGCATCATCTTGCTGCCATCAGCTTCAACTACAACATAATCAAACTTATCACAGATAAGCTTATAATCTGCATCACTAACTGATGCTATCTTATCTCCAACTACTTCCCCAAAATAATAAATCTTAGAATGATCTATCTCACTAAGCGAATTAATACTATTTATTTCATTTTCATGCCACATATGAGTTGTAGTGAGTATAGCAACTCTCTTCCCCTTCTGTCTATAATCCTCTGCAAGCTTCTTACATAAGGTTGTCTTACCACCAGCGCCACATATGGCTATAACATATGCCATAAACTTTATAACTTACTTACAAATCTTTTTAATTTTTCAAATGCCACTTTAAGATTCTCTATAGAATAAGCATAAGATATACGAAGGAAGCCCTCTCCGCTGTCACCAAATGCAGAGCCAGGTACTACAGCAACATTTTCTTCTTCAAGGAATTTCATTGCAAATTCTTCTGATGTCATATTGTATTTCTTTATACATGGGAACACATAAAATGCACCAAATGGTTCAAAACATGGTAATCCTATCTCTTTAAACGACTCAATTAGGAAAAGTCTTCTCTGATTATAAGATTCCTTCATCATCTCAACATCTCTATCACCATTCTTAAGTGCTTCAATAGCTGCATATTGGCTTATCGTTGGCGCACACATGATAGCAAATTGATGAATCTTAGTCATCTGTCTTATAATTTCATTTGGAGCACAAGCATAACCAAGCCTCCAACCTGTCATAGCATAGGCTTTAGAAAAACCATTGATATATACTGTCCTCTCTTTCATTCCAGGTATCTCTGCTATAGAATGGTGCTTACCTTTATAAGTAAGTTCAGCGTAGATCTCATCCGTGATAACATATATGTCTTTTTCAATACAAACTTTTGCAATTTCTTTAAGATCCTTCTCTTCCATAATTGCACCAGTTGGATTATTAGGGAATGGTAGAACTAAAATCTTAGTTTTATCTGTAGTTGCATCTAGTAACTCATCTGCAGTTAACCTAAACTCATTTTCTACCTTTAAATCAATAACGACTGGTTTTGCATTAGCTAAAATTGCACAAGGCTTATAAGACACATAACAAGGTTCTGGTATTATAACTTCGTCGCCATCATTAACAATTGCTCTTATAGCAAGGTCTATAGCCTCAGACCCCCCGACCGTAACGAGAGTTTCACTCATCGCATCATAGTCAAGATTATATCTCCTCTTAAGATACTTAGTGATCTCAATCCTCAGATCTTTAAGTCCTGAATTAGAGGTATAGAAAGTCCTACCTTTCTCAAATGCATATATACCTTCTTCTCTTATATGCCAAGGAGTATCAAAATCAGGTTCACCAACACCGAGTGATATGACATCCTTTTTTTCTGCAACTAGATCAAAAAACTTCCTTATGCCGGATGGTTTTATATTAATAACTTTTTCTGATAACTTATGTATCATAATGTCACTGTCTCTCTTTCTGTTTTCAAATTATTATCAAATACAACTCCATGATCTTTATACTTTTTTAATATAAAATGTGTTGCAGTGCTTATAACCTCATCTATAGTAGATAATTTTTCAGACACAAAACTTGCTATACCTTTAAGAGTATCTTCTTCAAGAGTTACAAGTAAGTCATAGGCTCCTGATATAAGATATACCGATTTTACTTCAGGGTAGTTATATATACGTTCTGCTATCTTGTCAAAGCCATTTTCTCTCTGTGGGGTAACTCTTACTTCTATAAGCCCAGTCACTTTTTCCTTACTTGTCTTCTCCCAATTAATAAGTGTAAGGTATCCGCATATAATGCCCTCTTTTTCTAGTTTTTCAAGTTCTTCTACAATATTTGCTTCTGTCACTCCAAGCATCTTAGCAAGATCACTCACATCAATCTTACAATTTCTTTCAATTAAGCCCAATAATTTTTCTCTCATAAGTCCTCCGTCTAATAAACTATGTTTTATTATTATTATCTTTAAATAAATACATAACCATGCCGAGAAGTAAAAGTATCACAACCACTGAAACTATAAGTGCAAATATAAGGAATTTTGTTCTATCAGGTTCATCAATATTTTCATCTATAGTTTCTGTGCTTTCTTCATTCTGTATGCCATCTATCTCTACTATCCTTCTACCACTACTCTCATCTATCTCAAGGTTTTCATTTTCATAAGTCTCTGATTCTATAGTATCGGAAGTTTCAGATATAGTCTCAGATATAGTCTCAGATATAGTTTCTTCTACACTTTCTATTATGCTTGTCTCAACTATAGCTTCAGTCTCTGCTCCATATATTGATGCACTTTGGCCTGTCTCTTTAGTCGCTCCGTATCCAGTGCTGCTATCGCCAACGTAAGGAGATCCCTCTTCTGATTCTATTCCTTCCTTCTCAGGTTCATATGCATATCTCGCTATAGTTTCAGGTCTTGTTATAAGATAGCCTGCATCTTCTAAAGGCACTGCTATATCATCTTCCTCTGCGCCATAATCATCATAGTCTAGGTTAGCATCTTTTAATAAACCTTCTACACTGTCATTTCCTACCACAGCATATTTTTCATAATCATCAGATGGTATATCGACCGCCTTTCTTCCATCATTAGTTTTAAGAACATAGCAATCAGAAAACATACGCCTAAATGTCCTAACATTTTCTACATTCCATCTCTCAGTATATACATAGATATTTCTCAGATTAAAACACCTATAAAACATCTCATCCATATTGTCAACATGGTAGGTTGTAAAAAATCTAAAGTCGATATACGATAAGCTTTGACAGTTAAAAAACATCCCTTGAGTTTCTGTAAGATTAAGTGGAGTAGTATCAGTCTTCTTAAATCTGATCGTCTTAAGCCTACGGCAATTTGCAAACATATATCTTACATCATGTAAATCATTTAAAAAAGAAAGCCCTGTCAGGTCTATAATCTTCATATTCACAAAGCCACTAAACATATATGATGCATTATCGTTCATAAAAACTTGAGAATCAGAATAATAATATAGGGTCTTTGGACTCGCTGTTCCAGCATTCGGATCAGAATTTCTAACATAAGCAAGCACTGTCCCATCCATATCTTCCGAGATGTCTACATAAAACGCTGGATCACTTGGAAGATTGTCACCTTTTTCAAACCTCGTAACAGTTGTGTCTTTATTGGCATTTGGATCACCACCACTTAGAAGCGACATAACACGAGCATTAAACTCAACCCCATTACACATGGTGTAAGGTGTTCCATAAGTTATATTAGATGTTAGTACAATATATATAATTGATAAAAACAAAATAAACTTATATTTCACTTAATAACATCGCCCTTCCAAAACATATTTCTTAACATAATTATAGCATATTTTTAATACTTTACAAATTATCAACAACTGTTATAACTGTAAAATATATATCTTTTATGCCTGCCTCTTTAAGCTCTCCTGATATAGTATCTATAGTAGCTCCTGTTGTATATATATCATCAATAAGTATAACTTTCTCTATATCTTCTGACGGATTAACGTAAAAGGCATCATGAAGTTCTCCTTTTCTATCATTATTATCAAGTTTATTCAAAACTTCGGTGTTTTTAGTTCTATATATTATATTCTCATTCACAGGTATATCTATCCCATATCTTTTTAACTCATCAGATATAGTATAAGCAAGAACTGATGCTTGATTAAAATTTCTAATCCTTAGTCTCTCTTTACTTATAGGAACAGGAATAAAACAATCCGGCGCTATTTTTTTAAATCTTTCTCTATACATCTTAGCAATCATCTTACCATAAAAGTATATGTATTCTTTTCTTTTTGCATATTTTATCCTATGAAGCGATTCTTTTACAAAATCATTATATCTAAGTAATCCAAAGCCTGATATAAAGTTGTCATGCATATCAATCTTACATCTTACACAATATGTATCACTCTCATCGCCTACCATAGCACCACACTTTTTGCAAGTTGGTTTCCTAATATACTCAAGTTTTTTCCTGCATTCATCGCATAGATATTCATTAGAAAGTTTATTGCCATAAGGCAAAACCTCATCACACATTATACAACGACTTGGAAATACAAATTTTACTATATCATTTAAAGTCATATAAATAAAGCTTACTGCAAAGTGCAGTATTCCTTTTTTCCTCGCTTGCATTACTTAGCATATACATAAAACTATTTTCAGTTCCCACAAAAATCATGCACTTTTTTGCACGAGTCATAGCAGTATATAATATCCTTCTAGTCATAAGTCTATACGGGAATTTTGTTATAGGCATAATTACTACATCATACTCTGAGCCTTGTGATTTGTGTACGGTTATAGCATAGGCAAGTGACAAATCAGAATACTCTTCCTTAGTATAATAGGTTATCTTGTCATCGTATTTTACTGTTATAATCTTCTCTTCATCGTCTATCTCTACTATCTCACCTATATCTCCATTATATACCCCTATCCCTCTATCGCATATCATCCCATTTTCATCAACCACATCATACGAAATATTGTAATTATTGACAGTCTGCATAACCTTATCGCCAACTCTAAATACATTATTACTAATTTTAATTTCATCTTTTCTAAAGCTTTCAGGATTAAGTGCCTCTTGCAAAACCGAATTTAGATTTTCAGTTCCACAATTTCCAATTTTCGATGGGCATATAACTTGAATCTGTTCATTAGAAATTTTAAAATGATTTGGCACATTCTCAGCCACAAGTTTTTTCACTGTATCATTGATATTATAATCAGTGCTCTTATGTACAAATAGAAAATCTTCTTTTTTGTCTTTCAAATCTATATTATCACCATGGTTGACGCTATGAGCATTCTCAACTATATTACTCCCTTCGCCCTGTCTATATATCTTATCAAGTTTTATCACATTAAAAAGATTAGAACTTATCATATCACTTAAAACTTGTCCTGCCCCAACTGATGGCAACTGGTCGACATCTCCTACAAGTATCATATGAGTAAACTCTGGCACTGCCCTTACAAGAGCATACATGAGATATTCATCTACCATACTCATCTCATCTATTATAAGTAAATCTATATCAAGTTTGTTATCTTCATTTATATTAAAATATGGTGTTTTATTGTTGCTATTTTTATCGCCAACACATTCAAGGAGCCTATGGATGGTCTTAGCCTCATATCCTGTGACTTCGTTGATCCTTTTTGCCGCCCTTCCGGTTGGTGCACAAAGTGCAACTTTAAGTCCCAGATCTCTCGCTTCACTTAGATATTTTTTTATATTATAAGTCTTTCCTGTACCAGGACCGCCAGTAATTATTGTTATATCTTCTCTCTTTTCATATAGAAGTTCAGATAATTTTTTTTCAATATTATATGCCTGTCTTAAAAAAATCATCTCGACATCATCTATCTTATCCGTCTTTATCCTTAAGTTAGCTTCGAGATTATATAGTGGATCTTCATAGTTTACCCCACTACCAAGGCTTAGTATGTCCGATACATCTTCTATAAGTTTCGATTTTATAGTAAATACATTGCCATTTGCAAATTCTGTTTCAAGCACATATATAATGCCTGCCTCAATTCTCTTCTCAGAGTCACTACTTAGGCCGTTCTTCTCAGCGATCTTATCGCAAGTTTTAAAACCGATTCCATCTATATCTATTGCAAGTTTAAACGGGTTTTCTCTTATAACATTTAGCGCATCACTTCCATATCTATCTATAATTAACTCTATATTTTTTGAACTAAGTTCATATTTTCCGAGTTCTATGATTAAATCAAGCTCAGTTATGCGATCTGTCAATTTATCTCTTAAAATATCTACCTTCTCATATGTAAGCCCTTTTATATTATATAATTCTTGCGGATTATCTCTTATGATATCTAAAGTCTTGTTTCCATAGATACCAATAAGTCTTCTAACTGTAGCTTCGCCTATGCCTTTTACCTTGAGCGAAAGAAGAAACTTATATATAGACTCTATATCATCACTAGGTATATCAATCTTATAATCGATTATCTCATATTGCTGGCCATATAATTCGTGGATTTTCTCTTTAACTTCTGCCTCTATGTATTCACCTACATTAATCTTTACAAGATTTCCAACAAACGTAAAAACGGTTTTGCTGGCACTCACCAGAAAAACCGTATACCCATTATCATCATTTCTATATATTATACTTTCTACAACGCCATTTAACTTCATTAACTATTTTCTTCTTGTCTCTCTGACATCATTATCCTCTTCTGTATGCCAAGAATTACTGCACGAAGCGGATCGTCAACTCTTAAGCACTCTACACCAATTTCATTTTTAATCGCTTGATCCATACCATATATCTGTGAACCACCGCCTGTAAGATATATGCCCTTATCAAAGATATCTGCTGCAAGCTCTGGTGGTGTAAGCTCAAATACTTTCTTTATTCCTCTTAATATCTCTTCTACAGGTTCTTTGAATACAAAATATATATCATCATCACCTATAAGTTTCTCACCTGGATAACCATTTTGTGTACTCCTACCTTTAACTGCCATAGTTATAGGTTTCTCATTATCAGCAAGCGGTATGGCTCTACCAAGACTTATTTTAATCTGTTCAGCTGTTCTATCTCCCACAAGCAAGTGATGTTGGTTTTTAAGATAATCAATTATAGCTTGATCAAAATCATCGCCAGCTATCTTTATTGAATTCGCACACACGATACCGCCAAGTGCTATAACTGCTATATCAGTAGTTCCACCACCTATATCAACTATCATATTGCCTTCTGGTTTATCTACATCTATATCTGCACCAAGAGCAGCAGCAAGTGGTTCTTCTATGATGTCAACTGTCCTTGCGCCAGCCGTATATGCTGCATCTTCAACAGCCTTCTTCTCTATCTCAGTACACATAGCAGGGACACAGATAACTACACGAGGTTTACGTAATGATACTTTACCTATAGCTTCCTCTATATAGTGTTTTAACATCTTTTCAGTTAAAGTGATATTGGAAATAACTCCATGCTTAAGCGGCTTTATGGCTTTGATATAATCAGGTGTCCTACCAACCATCCTCCTCGCTTCCTCACCATAAGCAATAGGAGTATTATCTATCGTGCTTATAGCTACGACAGATGGCTCCTTCAGATGAAGACCCTTTCCCTTCACATACACAAGTATTGAAGATGTCCCTAAATCAATTCCTATATCACTACTGCTAAATAATGCCATCGTTCCTCCTATGACAATTCTTTTCTCATGGCTCTTTCAAGTATTTTTGCTTTGTTGTTAGCAAGTTCTTCCGTCTTATCTATTATATCAAAATATATTTTAATCTTAGGCTCTGTTCCAGATGGTCTTATAGTTGCCGTGCTATTATCGTCTAAGAAAAACTTAAGCGTATTGGTGCTACCAAATTCGAATGAAGAAGTTGTCCCCTTAACTACGTCATAGGCTGTATTTGTCTTATAATCAAGAATTTTCGTAACTTTTATATCTGTAAGTTTCTTAAATGGCGTTTTTCTAAGCTTTTCCATCATAGATGCCATGATCTCTTTGCCTGCAAGTCCCTCATATATCATAGAAAATGCATAGCACTTATGAACACCATAATACTTATATAGAAGTTTTAAGAAATCAACAAGTGTAAGCCCTGCCTTTTTAAGTGCAAGTACCATCTCGCATACAAAAAGTGTAGTGCCTATACCATCTTTATCGCGAACATAGTCAGAAAGAGCACATCCATAAGACTCTTCACCTGCAAATATTAGCTTCTTATCACTCTTATTAACTTCTTTGCATATCCATTTGAAGCCTGTTGGGGTCTCTTTAAATTCAACTTTATATCTCTTAGCTATAGCATCAAGTAGTCTAGTTGTGACGAAAGATTTAACTGCAAGTGACTTAGTCAAATCCATAGTTTCATTTTTGTAGTGTGCTACATATTCAAGTATACAAGACTCGAGTTCATTGCCACTGAGAGACACATATTGACCTTTTTTGGTTCTTACCCATACACCCATTCTATCTGCATCTGGGTCAGTAGCTATACACACATCAGCATCAACTTTTTTCGCTAACTTTACAGCCATGTCAAAAGCTGGAGCTGTCTCTGGATTTGGATATGGTATGGTCTTAAAATCACCACACTCGTCGTTTTGCTCTTTGACAACATGGACATTGGTAAATCCAGCTTTCTTAAATCCATCTTTCAAGAAGGTATATCCAGTTCCATGAAGTGGAGTATAGACGATAGAAAGTTCCTTGCCATGCTTCTTACAGAAGTCTTTATGTATAATACAATCAAGTGCACCTTTCAAGAACTCATCTTCTACTTTCTTTGGAATAATCTTAATGAGACTTTTATTAGGCTTAACCTTCTTTGGATCAACAAAGATCTCTTCATCAGTTACACTATTAACTAGATCAATTATAACTTTATCTTTTGGTGGTGAAAATTGTGCGCCATCGTCAAGATATATCTTATAGCCATTATCCTCTCTTCTATTATGTGATGCTGTGATATTGATACCAGCACATGCCTTCATATATAAAACGGCAAATGACAAAAATGGTGTTGGTCTAAGTTTCTTTGATACATATACATTAATATTAAACTCTGAAAGAACACTTGCGGTATAGTAAGCAAATTCTTTTGAGTTATTTCTGCAATCATAAGTTATGATTACACCTTTTTTCTGCCCGCCAACATTAACTATATACTTTGCTAGTCCAAGAGTCGTTCTTCGAATAGTGAGATAATTCATACGATTTGGTCCAGCGCCCATAGTCCCTCTCATGCCTGCTGTACCAAATTCTACGAAGTTTGAAAACTGATTTTTGATTGCCTCCTCATCATGCTCAATACTTTTTAGTTCATCCTTCATCTCTTTATCAAGAAATGTCAAACTTCTCCATTTCTCATACTCTTTCATGTAATCCATACATCCCTCCGATAATACTAATATATATTTCTATACTTTTTATTTCGTGTATATATTATATGCTTTTTCTACAATATCTTTCAATGCTTTTCTATTATTAAGCCGATAATTATTATACACTATTTTTTGCAAATTTTTAAGTACCGCACCAACTTCCTCTCCTATGAATCCTATATCTTTAATAACGCTACCATCTATGTCTAAATCCTTGATAAATATAGGTATTTTGTGAGTCTCAAATTCTTTTACTTTCTTTTCATACTCTGCTATAGTTTTATTCTTTCCTTCGTTGATATATAAAAGCTTTATGAAATCATGAGTGAGATCGTATTTTAGATAGTCTATGGACTCCTTGACTACTATATCAAAGTTTTTACCCCTCTTGGTCTTTTTACTAAAATCCACCAATCTATAATAATACTCTTTAGCATTAATTAGACTAGTTACGGCTGCTATAGTATTATTATCAAGTTTCAGTTCTTTTAATATATTTTTAGCAAAATCAGGTTCAGTGTTATAAAGTAATGAGGCATAAGCCATGTGATTTTTAGGTTCTTTGTCAAATTTTCCAAATCTAATTTTATTAAAACCATCACAGATATATCTATCAAGACCATACTTCTTTACAAGTTTTATGTAATCTGGATTTTTAGATGTTATGATTTTAGTAAGTTCAACCTGCACTCTTTCTCTACTCACTTGTCTTAGGTTACTTGCTAATACTGGTATGGCTCTCGCTGTCTCCTTCTCTATATCAAATCCAAGTTTTGCAGCAAATCTCACTGCACGAAGTAATCTTAATGCATCTTCTTGAAACCTATCTATAGGATTACCAACTGCTCTTATAATTTTATTATTCAAATCACTAAGTCCATCAAACTCATCAACAAGCCCAATGTCATCATTATATGCCATCGCATTGACAGTAAAATCACGACGTCTTAGATCTTCTCTAAGGTCGTCTACAAAAGTAACATTCTCTGGATGTCTGCCATCACTATACCTTCCATCTACCCTATAAGTAGTTACCTCATAAACATGTGGCACATTATTCTCATAAAAAAGAACACTCACTGTCCCATGCTTTATCCCAGTATCAATAGTTTTCTTAAAAAGATTTTTTATATCTTCAGGCTTTGCATTTGTGGTTATATCAAAGTCAGATGGTTTAAGACCAAGCAATTGATCTCGAACGCATCCTCCAACTATGTAAGCATCAAAGCCCTTAGATTTAAGTGTATCAATTATAAGTCTTGGGAACTTTGGAATATTTAATTTTTTCTTCTTTTTCAATATCATTTATAAAGTATAATCTTTTCCATCTACTACAATATCCTCGCTTGGTGCTATCTCATCTTTACTTGGAGCTGTTTCTGTCTCTTCTTCAGTTGGCTTATATCCTCTTGGTAACTCATGAGGTAATGGTTCACTTGGTACTACATAACCTGGATATGGCGTCTCTGCGTTTGAATCAAAACCATTATAATGTTTTTCTTCTATTTTCTTATATAACGTCTCCTGACTTACAGATATACCACTCATATCATAGATAAAGGTTAGACTTGTATCAGTAAATAATATCTCTTTAGATGACATCCTGCTCTTTCCCATACTACCAAAATCCGAAAAGAGCCAGTTTCTATCACTCTCAGTTTCAATTCTTCTGGATATTAATTTATTGTCCTTATCAAGTTCGCTTGCATTGCAAGTTCCATGCCAATAAAGACTTCTTTCAAATGGTGTAATAGAATAGATAGTTATAGTGCCGTTCTCTACTATCGCTTCATAACCCATCATGCCATTACTCACATAGGTTCCATGAATATTAAGAGAGTTTATCTTGCTCTCGCAAGCAGCTAATGTTATCACAAACATTAGACAAGTAATAAGTAGTATGTATTTTTTAATTATATGTTTTAATAATTTCATAAGTAATTCTTTCCAATCTTATATTGGTTTCATATATTATTATATCACAAAAAAAGAACAGATGTAAATCTGCTCTTTTTTCAGGTTTGCGAAACTTCGCCCTTATGTTAAAAATGTCTAATAAGACTTGCCCCAGATAAGTTCATACTTTGCTGGCTTGCCGCAAACTACACATTTATCTGATATGTGCTCTTGCTCAAAAGGTATGCATCTGCTTGATATACCAGTTTCATCTTTAAACGCCTCTTCGCAAGCCTCATCGCCACAATGCATAGCCTTTATAAATCTAGTTTTTTTATTCATTTTAGTAACAAGTTCTTCTTTGGTAGTAGCAGTATCAATGTGAGAATCAAGGAATTTTTTAGCAGTTTCAAACATATTCTTTTGAATCTTCTCAAGCAATTCCTTAATTTCTCTCTCTATATTATCAAGACTTACTTCTATCTTATCACCAGTATCACGGCGTACCAAAACGCACTTCTTACTCTCTATGTCCTTAGGTCCTATCTCAAGTCTTATAGGTATACCTTTCATCTCGCATTCAGCGAACTTATAGCCAGGTGTCTTATCAGTCAAATCTATATCAGCTTTTATGCCAGCTTTTTTAATCCGATCGTATAAGTCAGATGCAGCTTTCACATTATTTTCATCTTTCATCCTTATAGGCACTACTCTTACTTGTATAGGCGCAATATGTGGTGGGACTTTTAAGCCCCTATCATCTCCATGAACCATTATAAGTGCACCTATAATTCTTGATGATATAGCCCACGATGTCTCTGTTGCATAAACTAGTTTGTTGTTTTTATCAAGGTATTTTATGTCAAATGCCTTAGCAAAATTATTCCCAAAATCATGTGATGTACCAGATTGAAGTGACTTACCATCTCTCATTATGGATTCCACAGTATAGGTAGCTTGTGCTCCAGCAAATCTCTCTTTATCAGTCTTCTTTCCTTTGATAACAGGTATAGCAACATCACTCTGTATAAAATCTTCATACATATAGAGTATATCTAAAGTAAATTTTAAAGATTCTTCAGGTGTAGCATGTAAAGTATGTCCCTCATGCCAGAAGAATTCTCTCGTTCTAAGGAAAGGTCTAGTCTCTTTTTCCCAACGGACAACTGACCCCCACTGACATAGAAGTTGTGGTAGATCTCTATATGACTTAACAACTTCTCTCCAGTAGTCACAGAATACTGTCTCTGATGTAGGTCTAACTGCTAGTCTATCTTCAAGTATATCATCGCCTCCGCAAGTAACCCAAGCACATTCTGGTGCGAAGCCTTCAACATGTTCTTTTTCCTTTACAAGAAGGTGCTCTGGTATAAGAACTGGCATAGCCACATTAGTCACACCCATATTTTTAAGTCTTGCATCAACATTATTCATTACATTCTCCCAGATAGCCCAGCCATATGGTCTTATAACTACAAATCCTTTAACACCACTATAACTACAGAGTTCTGCTTTAAGGCACACATCTGTATACCACTTAGCAAAATCTTTCTCTTGAGATGTAATCTGTTCTACTAATTTCTTTTCTTCAGCCATTTTCTCTCCTTCATAGGACCTACAAAATATATAACATCTTATGCTATATCAAGATGTCCTAATGTTGCATAATAATAATCCATATATGCACTAATTAAACTGTATTTTGAAACTCTCACTTGAAGCACATTTGCGAAGTTTTGTAATTCTAGTCCTTTGTACTCAAGTTCACTAACTAAATTATTATCAAGTTTCCTTTTGTTAGCTTCTAAGTTTATAAGACACACATTGTTTAAAATGTTGCCTGCCTCATACGAAAGCCTTGCAGACTCAAGTCTATTGTATGTGTCTTCAAACGCCGTGATGACTTTTTCAGACATATAATTCTGTCTCTTGCTAAGAAGTGCTTCCCCAGTACTACCAGGTCTCTTGCGATCTCTGGAATTAATTGATAAGCTATAATAATTGGAATTGCTTGTATAGGCTTTAACCTCGTCCGCTCCAACATCAATGCTTAAAAGGTACTCATAATCAACTTCCGGCTCAACGAAATTGAGTTTATCAACATCATTTATACTATAACCAAGGTTATTAGCTACTTGTTCTTTGACATTCCTTAATGTCGTCTTAGTTTTCTTTAAAGTATCCTTGGCAGTCTCATAAGTAGAATATCTACTTAAAACGTCATTTTCCGTAGCCAGGCCAAGACCTAAATTCTTCTTATTTAACTCATACATATCATAATATAGATTTGTCTGATTTTCAAGTATATCAATATAAGTTTCAAGCTGAAGTACTGATAATACTGCAGTTGTAAGGCCCTTAGTTATCGCTTCTCTAGCAAATGTAATCTGATTATTATTATCAACATTACCTATATTATATAAAGCATTACCTAGCCCAAGCATAGTTTTAGTTGAATTAATAGTTCTATTAGTTGCATCATAGGTTGCTTTAGCTACTTTATGCATATATTGATAGGTCTCAATCTGAGCAGTCAAAGTTGCATACTTTGTCGCATAATCTGGATCTGATTTGTCGAGAGCATTTCTCTCCCTCGTGTACATGAGATATAATTCTTTATAATCATCCATCAAATCATGTATCTCTTCTGTATAACTAAGTGTATCATACATAAGAGTATCATTTCCACCTCTTGCATAATATGCCATATAATAACTACTAACTGCACCCTGTCTTATATTAAGATAAGTTGGGGAAAAAAATTTCACTCTCAGTTCCAAAGTTTTCAAGTCAATATTAAAGTTATTGACACTATCGTATTCTTCCTTCGCCTTTCCAGTTAGTCTTCCAGTTTCATTATAACGTTCTACATATGGATTACTTTGGATGATGATGCCTTCAGAAGTATTGACCTTTGGTTCAGCCACCGGTTTATCCACTTCTCCGACATCTAATCTTACTTTAGCAAAAGAAGGACTAGATACAAGCAAAGTAAAAGCTATACAAAAAACGAATATCTTTTTTATATTAAACATAATCATCTAACTATTGCCATACCCCATCACGCTTGCATTATATTCTTCAAAAGCTATCTTAAAATCATACTTTACCATAGCGAGATTATATAAAGCCTTACGAACATTGGTTTCGAAAGTCATATATTCCTTTTCACTTATATTTCCGGCACTATATTCATTCTGAGCCTTAGTATAATTAGATAAAGCAAGACTATAAGCTATCTCACGGTTATACTTTGTCTCTACCAAATCAAGAATAATAGAATACTTAGTTTCAAGATCGTTGTATATATTCTTTGGCGCTGCCTCAATGAGTATATCATATTCTTTTTGAACTTCAGTTGTTCTCGCATTGTTTCTTTTTCTGCGATATATCTCATATTGGACATTATGCGCAAGTGCATATTGGTAATCATTTTCAAGGTTGATATTACTAACATCAATGCCTTCTTCTAAATCAAAAGGTGCTATAAATATATCAGCATCATATGCCATGCCACAATTGATAAGAAGATTTCTCATATATGTTTTTCTACTTGACTCAGCTGCAACTTTGCTTGACCTTGCATCAATAGTTTGTTTTTTCGCGGTAAGATACTCCACTTCAGTCCCGCTTCCGTACTTTAGCGCATTATCCGCGCTCTCTTCTTTTCTAACCGCTTCATTATACTCTTCTTCAGCATTAAGTACTTCATATTCACTTTTATGATAATTAATATCAAGTATCTTAGTTGCAAGCACAAGTTTCTTCTCTTTTAGATAATAATCAAGAAAATTAACATAGGAGTCAACTACATTCTTATCAGCCTGTATCATCATGGCATCACCTTGAGCATTGGCGATACCGGCTTGTAAATCAGAATCGCTGCTACCTGCAGATGCATAAAGGTTATCAGCTGCTGCAACATAATCATCATAAATATTCTCTGATGATTTATTATTTTCCCAGTCATTCCAATAATTAAGTACCTCAGGATTATAATAATGTACATATGAATCTATATTTTCATAATCTATAGAACTACTTGGAAGGCTTCCTTTTTTGTTGTCATAACGATAGATATGAGCATCTGGGCTTATCCCATCAAAATACTCACCTATATAATCACTTATGGCATAATGTGGAGTCACCATACATATAGATATAATAAATGCCAAAATTTTGTATAAATTAATTCTCTTCATTTTTCCTTCTCTCTGCATTTCTTAATTCTCTTAATCTATCTTCATCTTCAACTGCTACTATAGCATCACTTGCCACCGGTCTAAGTCTTTCAAGAACTGTACCTTTATTTCTAGCAAATATATAATAATATATAGGTAATATAAATAATGCCATGATAGTAGAACTGATAATGCCACCTATATCTACAACAGCAAGGCCTTGCAAAACTTCGCCATTCTCACCATATGCTATAGACATAGGTATCATAGCAACTATAGTAGTGAGCGTAGTCATAAGTATAGGTCTAAGTCTTATAGCACCAGCCTCTACAAGAGACCACTTTAGATCCTTACCATTATCTAAGAACTGGTTAACTGTATCTACATAAAGGATGCCATTGTTAACTGCTGTTCCTATAAGCATCAAGGTTCCGAGCAACACAACCATGGATAATTTTAGGTTGGTAAGCCAAAGTGCAAGTATACCACCTACAAATGAGAAAAGCACTGTGCCCATAACCATAAGCGAGAATCTGACTGATTCGAATTGAGATGCCATAACTACAAAGACGAGAAATGCGGCTACTGCAACTGCTATGCCTAGTGCTGTAAATTCTTCATTAAGCATGTCATCAATAGAACTCGTAGCTTTCTCTACATACTGGTTATAAAGTGGTGCTACTACATTTTCCTGTATATCAATTCTTGAATTATCTGTTGCATTTTCATTAAAATATGTTGTGACTGTTACTCTATATTTTTTATCATACTTAGGTATAGAATTTGGGTTATCTTCATATGCTATGTCTGCCATATCACTAAGCATGGTCTTAAGTCCACCAGCATTCGTAAATTCCATATTGGAAACTTTTTCTACCGTGTCATATTCATTATCATCGTATTCAAGATATACAGCCTTAGTTACCCCATCTATGGTTTTATCCATAACCTTAACACCTGATAGAGTATTATATACAAGGCCTCCTATAGCCTTAGGCGTAAATCCTTCTGATGCTGCAAGTATAGGATCAATCTTCGCTTCTATCTTAGGAGCACCATAATCAAGTGTAGTAGTTATATTCTCGCAATCCTTTCTCGCTTCAAGTGTCTTTACAAGCCTATCTCTAACTTCTTTTATCCTGCTATAATCATCAGACTGCATGTATATCTCTAACTTATCACCACCCGGCATTACGAACATACTTACAGCCGATGTCGAATATGAAGATAAGTCTACCGTGCAGGTTGTAACATTCGAAAGTGCTTTTTTCCACCTACTTATAACATCATCCGTCGTCTCCTTTCTTTGAGACTTTGGAACTAAGTAAGCTATCAGCGACTGTCCACCACCACCTGACATAGACATAGAGCCTGCACTATTAGATAGTATATAATGATCCACAACTTCCTCATTTTTAACAAACTCTTCGAATTCCTTATATATCTCATCTCTTGCTTCTAGTTTAAGTCCTGGCTTAGTAGTTATAGAAAATCTTACCATGCCATTATCTGTTGCTGCCACAAGTTCCCTTTCAAATGTAGGAATAAGAGCGATCACACCGACAATAACAAGTATACTTGCTATAGCGACTACCCATTTTGCCTTTAAAAGTTTTGGCAAGGCATATCTATATAAGCTTTGAAGACTTCGAACTACTGGTCCTGCAGGCGACTGCTTTTTCTCTTCTGGTCTAAATAATACATAAGTGAGTGGTACTACTGTTATAGCAGATATGTAGGATGCAAGCATACAAAATACTATAGTAAAACCAAGTGGTTTAAAGAATTGTCCTGACATGCCAGATAAGAATCCAAGAGGTCCGAATACAACAACTGTCGTAAGTGTTGATCCAAAAACTGATGCTCCTATAGTCTTACTTGCTTTCAAAGCAGCAAGACAATAATAAGAGACTCCCTTCTTTCCTGCATATTCATCGCTCGCTCTAAAGCAAGCTTCAAGTACAACTATCGAGTTATCTACCATCATACCAACGCCAAGAACGAGCGCCGACAAAGTTATAACATTAAGTGTATATCCTGCAAGGTACATACATACGAAAGCAGTAAGTATAGAAAACGGAATTGATGTTCCAACTATAAACGATGCCTTAAATTCTCCAAGGAAGAGCCATATGATAAGCATCGAAAGTATAACTGCTATGATCATAGTCTCAAAGACATTCTTTATAGAGTTGTTGACATTATTTGCACTATCCTCAACTATAATCGCTTCAAGATTAGGATCTGCTGCAGTTAATCTAGCTAAAGTTCTCTTAACTTGCTTTGATAATGAGACTGTACTAGCTGATTGAGTCTTAGTTATAGATACAACCATACAATCTTCGCTATCATATCTACCGATCTGTGTTACATCTCTTTTTGCGTTATATACATCTGCTATATCTTCAAGATATAATGTCCTCTGGTTACCAGTAATTATAGGTATAGTTTTAAAAGATTCTATAGTGTTATACCTAACTCCAGTAGTAAACGCAAGTTCTCTGTCACCAACATTAACATCTCCGCCTGGCAAGGTGAAATCAGCATTTGATATGATCTGCTGCAGTGTAGACATAGATAGGTTGTACCTTTCCATCATATCCGGTTTGAGAGATATCTTTATATAATCCTCTTGTCCACCTGCCGTATCGACAGATGACACATCAGATATCTTTTCAAGTTCTTTTACAAAGGTATTAGTTACATAATTATATATATCATTGGTTGTCTTGTTTCTAACTGCTATCTTTATGGATGGCATAGAGTTGACATCCATCTCATAGATAGTAGGGTCTTCTACATTATCAGGGAAATTACCCTTAATTCTATCTACAGCCTTCTTCAAATCAGTATAAGCCTGATTCATATTTTGACCATAATTATACTGAACTGCAACTATAGAAAAATTTTCCCTTGACGAACACTGCAAGTGCTTTACACCTTGAAGGTTATATAATTCATCTTCGAGCTTCTTAGTTATATTGACATCAACGTCTTCAGGTTGTGCACCTGGGTATATAGTAACCACAGCATACATAGGCATAGAAATTGATGGCATAAGTTCGTATTTGAAACTAATTATAGATATTACTCCAAAGAAAACGATAGAAAGCATAATGAGAAAGGCAGTTACCGGTTTTCTTAGGACAAACTTTGTAAACTGATAACCCATTATCTAACCTCCGAAGTAATATCATCATATACTTCTTCATCTTTCACAACATTGACAATAGTACCTTCTGCAAGGCTGTTATTCCATGTTGATACTATGCGGACATTTTTATCAATATTAGTAAGCACTTCACTAGTCCTTTCATTTTCAACACCCACTTCTATATACATTTTATTGACCACATTATCATCATTAACTACATATATATACGGTAATCCTCCTTCATAATATATGAGTTCATTAGGTAAGATATTGACATTGTTTCTTCTATCGTATACGAAAGTCACCTTTGCTAAAACTCCTGAAGCAAAAGAATTCTTAGAGGTGATTACCGCTTTGACATTAAAAAGCCCATTCGATGAATTGATAAGATTAGCTACATTAGATATATATCCATCGTATTTTACACCAGATTTCTCAACAGTAACTTTATCTCCAACCTTTATACCACTTAAGACTCTTTCTGTAACTCCAAAGTTAATCTCCTTAGATTCTTCAGATGTGATGTAGCATAAAACTGTGCCGACACTTACAGTAGTATTGACAGTCATATTGGTATTTTCTACCACTCCATCACCTACAGCAACTGGAGTCGCATACTCAACTTTAGTATCATATTGAAGTTTGGCAGCATCATACTGCGCCTTCACAGATTCAAAGTTTTGTAGAGAGATATCTCCAGAATTGTATAATTTTCTAATTCTCTCATAACTCTTTTTTGCTGTATCATATTGTATCCTAGCTGCTTCAATCTCTTTAGATGCATCAATCTCACATATAGGATCACCCTTCTTCACATAGTCGCCATTTTCAACATATATCTTGGTGATGTCTCCTGCAACTTTAACTGGCACAAAATATGTATCATTAGGCAAGATACTACCCATTACAGAAATTTCTTTATCAATATTTCCCTTTCTTATATGTGTTACATTGACAGATGCTATAGCTGTGAGATCAACCTTCTTAGAAACAGTAAGTCTCCTTATTACTAAAAAAACTACACCGACTAAAAGTATTATACCTATAGCAATTAATGCTATATGACTATTTTTCTTCCCCTGCTGCTGATTACCGTTCACTACCTTTTCTTCCATATCCAATATCCCCTCTTTAATACATTTTATAATGATTCTATACCTTTTCTAATAATATTAAACTTATAATCTATTCCATCGTTCTCATTCTTTTCACCACTAGCAAGTACAATCTTAAGAGTCATGTTGGCAATTAATGAGATAAGTAGGTCGACAACATTGGCCATCTGCTCCCTTGTTGTTATCTTCGTTCTACCCTCAACTGTATTTTCCAATAACCAATCTACAAATTCTACAAATTCTTTTTCATATGACTCTGAGTATATTATTTTTAGCCCTATCTCTATAAAATATTTAAGATTTTTCATAACTGTAAGAAAAATCTTATTTTTTAGCATTCCTTTAACTCGCATATACCCTTCATATGCACCATCAAGCAATCTCCCATCATGTTCGATTATGCATTCTTTAAATATGCTAAAGATGATCTTTGTTTTTTCCTTCACCAAAGTTTCTACTGCATCACTCTTATCACAAAAGTAGTTATAAAAACTTCCCCTTGAAATATCTGCTTCAGTGACTATGTCATTGATAGATAATTCATCATAATCAAACTTTTGCATGCATCTTTCTATAGCATCAAGAATATTTGTTTTTTTCTTGTCTTTAATCGTGTAAAAGTGATCTAAAGCCATATTTCACCTCAACAAAAAATGTAGTTTTGTACCAAATGTCATTTTTGGACATATTGTCGTTTTTGACACATTGTCAAATATACTACACTTTTGTTTTATTGTCAATATTAAATTGGCCTTGCAATGAATACGAACGAATCTGGGTTTTCCTTTTTCATTATATTTTTGCAGTTTAAAGCTTTAAAATATGAGCTAAATATCCCAAAAACAGTAGGTCCGCTTCCAGACATAAGTGACTTCATGGCCCCAAGCTCCATAAGCCTATTTTTAAATAGACTTACCTTATCAAACATGGGTTCTGTAACTAGTTCTAGGTCATTGAATATATTTTTAGAAAGCATTTTAAGATTATGCTTTTCGATAGCATATACAGCATTATCAAATTTCTCTTTTTCTATAATATTCCTTTCGGCAGATATCTCATTTAAGTCTAAGCGATAAAAAATCTCTTTTGTAGAAACTCTCACATTGGGGGTGGCTATAAGTATATAGTAATTATTATACGGTTTTATCTCTGTTACCTTTTCACCTCTTCCTTCGCAGATACTAACTTTCTTATGAACAAAAAAAGGTATATCTGAGCCAAACATCGCTGCTACATAATTAAGTTCATCAGTTGATAGATTTAATTTATAATGGCGATTCAAAAAAAGAAGCATAGTAGCAGCATCACTTGATCCGCCGCCCAGTCCGCCGCTCGTAGGTATCATCTTCTTAAGATATATATATATCTTATCTTTTATATTATATCGGTCATATATATACTTTGTCACTTTAACAATAAGATTTCTATCATCTGTTGGAAGGTAATTATAATTGCATTTTATATTAACCTGTT
>DGGU01000007.1 GCA_002392345.1 Lachnospiraceae bacterium UBA3866 | reverse complement strand
TTTTTGCAGCTGCTTTTAGCAAAATACTAAAGCCTTAGATAATCTCATTGCGAGGACCAAGCGCCCAAATTGCTCGCTATAAGCCTTATTCTTTATAATCGTATTTATACTCCCCAGTACAACCTCTTTCAAATTTCAAAAGATAGGGGGTCCCCATAGGGGGCGTTGACAAATGTGTCACGATTGTATATAATTATTTTAAGAATTATATGTATAACGCCTATTAAATTTATGTAATGTGGGGGTCAATATGAACTTTTGCACAATTAGGGACTTAAGAAATAATAGTAAAAAGCTTTGGGGAAATGATGATGTAATCATCACAAACAATGGCAAACCCAAAGGTATCTTAATTAAAACTGATGACGAAAAATTCTTAAACACTTTATCTCTTATTGCATCTGCACGAGCACTCTGGGCTATAAATAGCATCAAAGAAGACAGCAAAGCAAAAGGTTATTTTTCTAAAGATGAGATAGAAAAAGAAATACGTTCTGTCAGAAGTAGCAAAAAATGAATATAGTTATAGACACAAATGTATTCGTTTCTGCATTATTATCTTCTGATAATAAATCATTTTATATTTTAGAAAAGGTGATTGATGGAACTTATACTCTCTGTTACAATGAAGAAATAATAGATGAATATAAAACTGTATTATCAAGAAAGAAATTTAATATTGAAAAAACGAAAATATCATATCTAATATCATTTATACGACTTAAAGGAATATATATTTTAGAGTACAAAAAAAGTTATATCTCTTTCCCTGACGAATCTGATAGAGTCTTTTACGATATTGCTATGCAAAGTGATGCCATTTTAATTACTGGCAATACAAAACATTTCCCAAAGCATAAACACATAATAACAGTTGCCACATTTTACAATAGATTTCTAAACTAAAAAATCAGGTACCTGCATCTCGCAAATACCTGATTTTTTTGTAATTGTTTTAGAATCAATTATTATTATACTTAACTATAGATAGTAACATTTTTAGGTGGAATTAATTTACCACCTCCAGTAACACTTACATCATTAAATCCCCACTTCATAAAAAGACATTTATTTGGTTCAAGTGTTACCCTATATGTCCCCTTCCCATTTTCAACCAAAATTGAATTGTTAAATGCTCCTTGTGTTGCATTTGGATCTGTTTCATTTGAACCTTTTCTCACAGTATTATACTTATATGTAGCATCAGCTGAAGGCTCTAAACCTCTTACAAAAGGAACATCCTTTAAGAATAAAGCATAATTTTTTGTTTTGTCTACAAATTCTACTTCAAATACAACATCCACTTGATCTGCAGATTCATTATAATAAACTGGTGCACCAGCACAAATTAGCAAATGCGTTTTACCATTTCCATCAACATAATATGAATTAATGTTATAGAGTGATTTAAGAGTTGAAGCAAGCGTATCATAATCAGTAGTAGCTATCTGATTCCAATTTTCTAATTGATCCACGAAACCATTGAAAGGCAATATTCGCCTCCAAGCCCATGTCGAATCAGTACCTGAATATTGGTGCGTATTACTTACCTCAACACTTGGCTGGCTCAGGAATCTATTTCCACCATTAATTTGCATAACATTGCAAGTAAAACCTTTTTTGAAAAGTTGTGACCCTACAGTCCATTGTGTATGAATGGATGTTGTTCCATATCCATCTTTATCCCAAGAAAAATCAGTAAAAGCATCAATATTTGTAAAACGCCTACACGTATTATTTCCATTTACAATTATATGTTCAAATTCCCGACCTAATTCCTTCACGGACATATCATAAACTTGTCCATTAAAACCATAACACCATGCAGTAGTTGTATTTGTTCCCCAAGCTGGTTTAATCATTGTAGGACGACCTGAACCAGTACCCCATGTTTCAGTGCACCAGTTACTTACATCAGACATACCACACACACCATACCCAGGACCAACATACAAAGTAGCTGCTAAATTTCCTGGATACCAACTAAAATTCAGCATAGGTGCATGAGAAGTATATGTATATGTTTTTTCAAGTAATCCGACCCAAATTGCTCTTGATTTATCAGGTTCCGTTTTGTTTCTATTTAGCGAAGTAATAGAGAGTTCTTTAAATGCTACTGGCGATTCTCCATTAACACCTACTGTACCTTCAGTCCATTGCCCATTACCAGCAGTACACATAAAAAATAATGTCAAGTTAATAGACATCAATCCTTCTTTCCAATTAATATCTTGATAATTTTCTCTTATTGACGTTATGTGCTTTCCATCAAAATAACAAAGATTTGTTTTTTGTTGAGCTTTTTTAAGTTTAATCCCCTCCAGATAACTCGCTATCGCCCCGTCTATCTTATTATCTATAGAACTATTATATGTATCAAGTTGGCTCTGAAAGTCATTTTTAAGACTATCGAACTCCGCCTTTGTAATGAAGGCTGCTCCGTCATTGTCGCCGACTACGGCGGCAAAGGTATTTATACTCATAAGCACAACTAAAAAAGTAGCAAGTGCTTTCTTAATATATCTTGTGCTCTTTTTCATAATTTAACATTCTACGACCTGTTCGATTCGGGCTTGGCAAGCCTGCGCCCCTACATTTCGATTGCACATACTACGTATGTATTGCTGTCAGGCTTATGCCTCGCTCAAAAACTAATTTGGGAATTGTGCAAGCCAGAGCTGTTTTGGCGGTTCCGCAGTAATGTTTAGATTTTCTTAGGTTTTAGGATTTTGCAGCTGCTTTTAGCAAAATTCTAAAACCTTAGATAATCTCATTGCGAGGACCAAGCGTCCAAAATTGCTCGCTATAAGCCTTATTCTTTATAATCGTATTTATACTCCCCAGTACAACCTCCATGCTTTTTGAAAAGATAGAGGGTCAGCATAGGGGGTTTGTAAAATGCCCGTAAAAATGCTATAATTTTCCATATGAAAAGACTTGGTATCGACATCGGTAGCACGACTGTTAAAGTTGTAATAACCGACGAAGAAAACCGCATACTTTATGGCGAATATAAGAGACATCTCGCCAATATCCAAGCATCACTTAGCGAGCTTCTTAAGGAGGCTTATAGTAAGCTTGGCGATATTGAAGTGAGCGCCTGTATCACAGGCTCAGGCGGTCTCTCTCTTGCTAGCGCACTTAGCACCAATTTCACTCAAGAAGTTATAGCTGTCTCTACCGCCCTTAAGAAACTCAATGGTCGGTGCGATGTTGCTATAGAACTTGGCGGCGAAGATGCTAAGATAATATATTTTGATGGGACATCAGTTGATCAAAGGATGAACGGTATATGTGCAGGTGGCACAGGTTCATTTATAGACCAGATGGCCTCACTTCTTAAGACTGATTCAGCAGGCCTTAACGAATATGCTAAAGGCTATAAAATGATATATCCTATCGCTGCAAGATGCGGCGTATTTGCAAAATCTGATATACAGCCACTTATCAATGAAGGCGCAACTAAAGAAGACCTATCAGCATCTATCTTCCAAGCTGTCGTAAATCAGACCATCTCAGGGCTTGCATGCGGCAAACCTATCAAAGGTCATGTAGCTTTCCTCGGCGGCCCACTTCACTATCTATCTGAACTTAGAAATGCTTTCATTAGAACTCTCAATCTAACTGATGAAACTATAATCAATCCTGAGAACTCCCACCTCTATGCAGCTATCGGATGTTGTCTATGCGATCTTAAAGAAAACACAATAACTACAATGTCTGATATGATAGCAAAACTTGATGCTGGAGTTCGTCTTAATGTCGAGATAAAAAGACTCGACCCACTTTTTAATGATGATAAAGAATACGAAGATTTTAAATACAGACATTCACTTGCAACTGTAGGAAAAGCAGATTTATCAGAATATAAAGGAGAATGTTTCCTTGGAATCGATGCTGGCTCAACCACAACAAAATTTGCTCTCATCTCCAAAGACGGCAAGCTCCTCCACAGTTTCTATGATAATAACAATGGTTCAACTATAGACACAGCAAAAAGAGCCATCAAAAATCTAAAAGAATTATTGCCAGCTGATTGCAAAATCTGTGCAAGTTGCTCTACAGGTTATGGCGAGCAACTTCTTAAATCAGCCTTCTGTCTTGACTTTGGTGAAGTTGAAACTATAGCACACTACTACGGCGCTACTTTCTTCAACCCAAATGTCGATGCCATCCTTGACATCGGCGGCCAAGATATGAAATATATCAAAATTAAAGATGGCTATGTCGATAATGTTCTCTTAAATGAGGCTTGCTCATCAGGCTGTGGTTCTTTTATAGAGACATTTGCTAAAAGCCTTAATTTTCAAGTAAAGGAATTTGCTAAAGTCGCGCTCTTTTCTAAGAAGCCTATTGACCTTGGAACTCGCTGCACTGTGTTTATGAATTCCAATGTAAAGCAAGCTCAGAAGGAAGGAGCATCAGTTTCCGATATAAGTGCAGGCCTATCTTATTCTGTAATCAAAAATGCATTATATAAAGTTATAAAAATAACCGACCCAAAACTTCTTGGTGACAACATCGTAGTTCAAGGTGGCACTTTCTACAATGACTCCGTTCTCCGTGCACTTGAGAAAATCACCGGTCGCGATGTAGTCCGCCCTGATATTGCTGGTATCATGGGGGCATTTGGTGCTGCACTAATAGCTAAAGAGAGATATTATCTTGCCATTGAGAAGGAAGGTAAGTTTGAGACTGGTATGCTTTCTCTTGACGATATCATCAATCTTGAGTATAAAACCACTATAACAAGATGTGGCAAATGTCTCAACAACTGTGTTCTAACTATCAATGCATTTAAAAATGCTGAAGGTAAGTTCGACAGGCGATTTGTATCCGGCAACCGCTGTGAAAGAGGTCTTGGCTTTGAAAAGAAAGAAAGCAAAGCCCCTAACCTCTTTGAGTATAAGGCTAAAAGGATGTTCGACTATGAGCCACTTCCTTTAGATAAAGCACCTAGAGGGCTTATAGGCATACCAAGAGTTCTCAACATGTACGAAAACTTCCCATTCTGGGCTAGCTTCTTTAAGACACTTGGTTACTCTGTCCTACTATCTCCTATCTCAAGTAGAAAACTTTACGAGATGGGCATTGAGTCTATCCCTTCAGAGTCAGAATGCTATCCTGCAAAACTAGTCCACGGGCATATAGAGTGGCTTATAGCAAATGGTGCGAAGTTTATCTTCATGCCTTGTGTCCCATTTGAAAGAAACGAAACTGCATCTGCACAAAACCACTACAACTGTCCTATGGTTACATCATATGCAGAGAATATTAAAAATAATGTAGAAAACCTACACCTAAAAAGTATAAAGTTCTATAATCCATTTTTACCATTTACTGATAAAGACTCTCTATCAGCATCACTTACTAAGGCAATACAAAATTATAATTATTTCCCTAAAGATATAACCATCTCAGAGATTGACCACGCTATAAATGTCGCTTGGGATGAACTTATAAAATCAAGAGATGACATGAAGAAAAAAGGCGAAGAAACTCTCGCTTGGATAAAAGAAAATCATGCTCATGGTATCATACTCGCAGGTAGACCTTATCATGTAGATAGCGAAGTTCATCATGGCATACCTGACCTCATAGAGAGTTATGGTTTTGCTGTTCTGACTGAAGACTCTGTATCACACCTTGGTAAAATTGAACGCCCAATAATTGTCACAGACCAATGGATGTATCACACTCGTCTTTATGCATGTGCAAACTTAGTAAAAAATCGTGATGACATAGATTTAATTCAGCTCAATTCATTTGGCTGCGGTCTTGATGCAGTAACCACTGACCAAGTTATGGATATACTTTCTGGTTCATCTAAGATATATACTCTTCTTAAGATTGACGAGGTCAATAATATAGGCTCTGCTCGTATAAGGATAAGATCTCTCATCTCTGCCATCAACATAAGAAAAGATAAAACTCGTGTCATCATGCCATCAAACTATAATAGAGTTATATTTACTGAAGAGATGAGAAAAACTCATACCATACTTGCACCTAATATGAGCCCTATTCATTTTGATCTACTCGAGCCTGCTATCAACTCTTGTGGCTACCATGTTAAAATCCTTCAAAATAATAACCGCAATGTCATAGACATGGGCCTCAAATATGTTAACAATGATGCCTGCTATCCATCACTAATAGTTGTAGGTCAAATCATGGATGAGCTAATCAACGATAAGACTCTTGATCTTAATCACATAGCTATCATGATGACCCAAACCGGCGGAGGCTGTAGAGCTTCTAATTATGTAGGTTTCATCCGCCGTGCCCTTAGAAAGGCTCACATGGAGCAGATCCCTGTAGTCTCTATCAATTATAATGGTATGGAGAAAAACCCCGGCCTCACTTACAATCTCCCTATGATTATGAAGATATGTTATGCTGTGATATTTGGCGACATATTCATGAGAGTTGTATATGCGACAAGACCTTATGAAAAGAATCCTGGCGAGACTAATGCTCTTCACAAAAAATGGAGAGAGAAATGCATAGAGTTTTTAACCAAAGAAAAGGTATCCTTCTTCACATTTAAAAAAATGTGTGAAGATATCATATATGATTTCGATCATGTAGAAAGACTTGATATCAAGAAACCAAAGGTTGGTATAGTTGGTGAAATCCTAGTTAAGTTTTCAAGTCTTGCCAACAATAATATAGTAGAACTCCTTGAAAAAGAAGGTGCAGAAGCAGTCATGCCAGACCTTATGGACTTCATGCTCTACTCACTTTACAATAGCAACTTTAAATCGAAATATCTCGGTTTCGAATCCGCATCAAAAATCATATCTAATATAGCTATATCATTTATAGAGTTTTTGAGAAATCCTGCAAGGAAGGCTCTAAGAAGATCAGCTCACTTTAATGAGCAAGCTCATATAAAAAATCTTGCTCACATGGCTAAGAAATATGTATCTATAGGAAATCAGACTGGTGAAGGTTGGTTCTTAACTGGCGAGATGCTAGAACTCATAAACAGCAATGTCCCTAACATCGTCTGCACTCAGCCATTTGGTTGCCTACCTAATCACATAGTAGGTAAGGGTGTCATCAAAGAACTTAAGAAGAATTATAAGGATGCCAACATCGTTGCTATCGATTACGACCCTGGTGCATCTGAAGTTAACCAATTAAATAGAATTAAATTAATGCTATCATCAGCATTCAGTAACCTAAAATAATTCTGTAGGGGCGAGCAATTAAGTGCTCGAAAGGATAATATGGGAAGATTTAATGTAATTGAAACTGGAATTAAAGATTTAAAGGTCATAAAATTCGAGCCATTCATCGATGCTCGTGGATATTTTTTTGAAGCTTACAACAAAAATGATTTTATTAAGATGGGGATCACAGAAGAATTTGTTCAGGATAATCAATCAATGAGTTCAAAAGGTGTCCTTCGCGGACTTCACTTCCAGATTAATTACCCACAAAGTAAGTTAGTTCGCTGCTTTAAAGGCAAAGTCTATGATGTGGCAGTAGATATAAGGAAGGGCTCTCCAACTTACGGAAAATACTACGGAGTAGAGCTTACGGAAGACAACAACACTATGTTCTACATACCAAAAAACTTCGCACATGGATTCTTAGTACTTTCTGATACTGCTATTTTTACTTACAAGGTATCAGATTTCTACCACCCAAATGATGAAGGTGGCATAATGTATGACGACCCAGATATCAATATAAAATGGCCTATCCCTGACGACCCTGATTTTAAGATCTTACTTTCAGACAAAGATACAAAGCATCCGTATTTTAAAGATGTCAGATAACTTAAGAAAACTAAATTACGTAATCCCAAAATCCTTTGATGGTAAATATCTAAAGGATTTTTTAACATATCAAGGTTTCTCACAAGACCTAATAAAACACATAAAACAGACCCAAGGTCTTGATATGTTTCACATATTATCAGAGGGTGAAGATGTAACAATAGAGATAATCGAAGATGAAAAATCAGATATAGAGCCAAACGATAAATTAAAATATGAGATTATCTTCGAAGATGAAGATATGATCATCATCAACAAGCCAGCCGATATGCCTATACACCCATCTCAAGGTAATCATCTTAACACCCTTGGCAATGCCTTGGCGGCTCACTTTAGCGATCGAAACTTTGTATATAGGCCTATCACAAGACTAGATAGAGATACAAGTGGCGTATGTCTGATCGCTAAAAACAAGTTTTCCGCATCATTTTTCTCTATGGGTATCGCTAAAAATCTCGTAAAAAGAACTTATCTTGGATTGTGTAAAGGCAATATCTACGATGCCATTAAAGTTGACCCAAAACTTAAAGACCTCAACGGCTTTGAGAATATCACAGACCTTCAGATGGTTATCAATTCTCCTATAAAAAGAAAAAATGATTCTACTATAGAGAGAATCGTTGCACTCGACGGCGAACCTGCAGTCACTAAGGTTTTTGGTCTAAAATATTATAAAAAATACAATATATCCTTATGTAAGTTTATACTTCTCACAGGCAGAACTCATCAGATAAGAGTACATATGAAACATATAAACTATCCAATAATAGGCGACTTCTTATATAACCCTGACTATTCTCTTATTAACAGACAGGCTCTTCATTCAAGTGAGCTTATACTTCTCCACCCTGTAACTAAAGAAATCCTCCGCTTTGACGCGAGGATTCCTTCCGATATGAAACTTCTTATAGATTAAACTATAGATCTCTATTATTTTTCTTCATAGAACTCAACTTCTACATCATCAGCATCTTTTTCCTTATTTTCCCCATTATCTTCTTCTTTATTTTTCTCGTTACCTTCTTCTTTTTTATCACCTCTTATAGCACCAACGATAGCCCTATATATAGCAGCTATAATAAGTACGATAAGTAAACCAATAAGTGCTGCTATAATCGCAGGTAGATGAGTGATTATAGCCACTCCCTCTTTAATCAAGAATGCTTTCGTATCTTCGTAATTCTTCTTAATAAGCTTCATTATGCCTTCAAAAGAATAATCATCAGGTTCTTCTTTAACTTCAGTGAGATCTTTTACTTCAGTTATATACACATTAACTGTAGAATACGCCACATCTCTATCAAGTTTCTTCATTTTCCTTGTTATACTTTCAAGTTCAGATCTAATCTCAGACAATTTATCTTCTATAAGTATCATGTCTTCAACATTTTTTGCTTTGGTCATGAGCTCATTGAGTTTCTCTTCTTCGATCTTTAAGGTTTTTATCCTCGCTTCAGTATCATCATACTCTTCTGTCACATCACGAGTGTTTTCATTTTTATATGTCACATTAAGATTTTCACCTACAGTGTTCAAAAAAGAATCAAGTTTGTCTGCTGGTACACGAATAGCAAAATAAGCATTTTTAGCATAGGCATAACCAGTGGTTCCAGTGTCAACATAAGAATTATCTATGGTTCCATTATATTTTTCTACATATTGTCTAAAGAGTTTTAACGATTCTTCAAACGTCTTCGTCTCAGCATAGATATCAACTGTCTTCACAATCTTTTTATCATTTGAAACACCACTATTTCCTGTGCCAGTAACATAGGAAAGAGCCTCTTCTACCATTCCCATATCATTAGAAGCCTGTTTTTTAGCTACAGCATTTCTTGGAGCAGTCGCATTATAACTATCTGCCGTCGCCGCCGCACTTGTCTCTGTAACTATTGTCTTATTATTAGTATTGACTGAACAAGCAAATAAAGATAAAATAGTAATGACTGATAATATTGTTACTATACATCTTTTGAATACATTTATGCTCATTTTAAAACCTCCATGGAGTTTGATATTATGGATACTTATAGTAATAGATTTAATAAAATTCATTTTTCTATATTTTCAATATGCTTTATATATTTTCTATTGTATACATCTTTTTATTTTGCTTGTTTTCTTGATAAAGATGGTCTATATAAACTTATAATAGCTAATAAGACTTACGAGAATCTTCCTTTCACTTTGTCCTTTGATGATATAAAACTAATAGCGAGCGAACTAATGCAATATATAAAGGGAAGTTTGCAGTTTCTAGAAACTAAGGTAACGATCAACGGAGTCCTCACAGATTTTTATAGTGTCCGCTCCAAAATCCACATGGGCGATGTCAGAAATATAATCGTAACATTATCCAAAGCATATTATGTGTCAATACTTTTCTGTTTTATCTCAGCATTCAAGATGATAAACTATAAGAACTTTCTAACCATGCTCAAAAACATATATTATAAAGTCATATTAATCATTGCAAGCCTAATCACTATTATATTCATATATGCAGCTACTAACTTTGATGCATTTTTTGTGCACTTTCATCATGTGCTCTTCACTAATGATCTATGGCTACTTGATCCAAGCGAAGATTATATCATCTGTCTACTTCCAGAAAAGATATTTATGACCTATGGTTTCAGAATAGTTATACTTATGCTTGTCCTTCTTATTTCGTCTGTTTTTGCTCTTCATATTTTGTCAAAAATTCAATCTCGCCAAGAAGCCAGATAACTCCTCTAAATCTTCTACCAGGTAGTGGTTCGCCATCAAGATCTTTCTCATTGATCATGAGATTAAATTGTAATCCCATAGTTGACACTCTCATCTCATATAACTTTTCGTTAGTGTACATGTTAGTCTTTTCAGTGACACTCAAGATTTCAGCGACTATCTGATACTTATCACACTCTATGCCATGAGGTACAAGGCTTGTCTCTACTATAGAATATAGGTCTTCATTCTTAAGCCTCATCTCTTGTGCACCTACTACATTGCTTGGTATCTTGATGCCTATGCCGATGCTTATGTCCTTTTTATCGATGCCATCTGAAAAATCATCTATGTTTTCTATGAGCCTTTCACTTATTGGCTTATCATCAAAATCTATATCATTCTCATAGTCGTCTCTAAACTCAGTATTTAGCCTCTTCTTATCAGCAAATTCATTGACATTTTTCCTTTTATTATCCACAGGAAGTATAACCCTACCTTCTATAGATAAAGCAGATAAGAATATCCTATCAATTTTAATATCACTAATCTTATATTTTTTAAGCAGACTATTATATACATTGCCGTTTGTCAAGTAAAATATAAGAGCTATGCCCATCCTATAATCATCGATTATACCTGCATAAGATTCCTTATCACTATGTCGCTCGATAGTGCACTCTTCTATAAGTGTATAATCATAACCCTTGATATAAGGATAATAGAAATCAATCTTTGCAAGAGCATTTTTTTCTTGCTCTCCTATGACAGAGATGCCCGCATTACTACAAACATTAATATTATACTGTCCGCAAAGTCTCATATCACCTGTTATATAGGTGCTTATAAGATTTTCGTTCTTTAGATGCTCATCGAAAAACTCATCAAGTTGTGCCTTTCTTTCAAATTCACTGAATCCTACTGCTCTTAAGTATCTGTGCATATCTACTCCTAAATTATATTATACTTTTACTCTACTAAATTCTACAAATTCCGGAAAAATCTTTCTAAATGCCTTTTTATCTTCTATAAGTTCTAATTTTAGTGTTCTTTTAAGTTTTTTTATCTGATATTCCAACTTTGCTGCAAGGCTTTTTGCTTCAATTATCTTTCTGGTCTTCCATGCAGCTCTTATAGTTTTAACTTTGAAAGCCTTTGTATATTTTGCGCCCTGCTTTTTCTTTTTGTGTTCTTCTATTCTTCTATCAAGGTCAGTTGTAATACCTGTATAAAGCGAGCCATTGGCACATTCTATAATATAAATATAGTACTCTTTTATCATATTTTATTTTCCGTTAGGTACTTTTGGATTGATGTGATCGCATTTGCCCCGTCAGCACAGGCTGTTATAACCTGCCTTAGTTGTTTCTTCCTTGCATCGCCAACCACATATATACCTTTAGTTGATGTGGCACAATTCTCATTCGCAATTATATAGTCGCCATCCATCTCGACCTTCCCTTTAAGAAGTGCTGTATCAGGAACTATGCCAATCCCGACAAAAATAGCATCAAGCGATACTTCAGATGGGATTACATCGCCCTTTCTTCTTATAAGTGCGCCTTCAACCTTATCGTCACCTATAATCGACTCAACTTGTACTTCATAAAGTATCTCGACATTAGAAAGCTTTTTAACTTCTTCTTGCAAAATCTTAGTAGCTCTCATCTCAGTTCTTCTCATTATAAGATATACTTTACTTGCAATTCTCGACATGAAGATAGCATCTTCGACTGCTACATCTCCACCACCAATTACTGCTACTATCTTATTCTTATAAAATGCTCCATCACAAGTCGCACAATATGATACACCATTTCCTACATAATGATCTTCGCCCTCAAAGCCATATTTCTTTGGACTTGCACCTGCAGCATAAACTATAGTTTTTGTCTCATAGAGATTGTCGGCTGTTTTTATTTTCTTTATGCTAAAATCTGCGTCTGATATCTCAATGACTTTTTCATTAACAATTGGAACATTTAACTCGTCAGCATGCTTTTTGAAACTATCATATAGTTCTTGACCAGTGACACCGTTGAAACCTGGATAATTGGCAACCTCATAAGTGTTACATATCTGACTTCCAACAGAATATTTATCTTGCAATATAAGTGTATTAAGGCAGGCTCTCTTTGCATAGATACCTGCTGTTAGACCTGCTGGACCAGCGCCAATTATAATTACATCATATAACATGTTTGCTCCTATATTAACCCGTTGTTTAATTCAATTATATCACCGGTATTATACTTTTTGTTTGAAACCACATCATATATTATATCAGCTATTTCATCTACTGTCCACATACGGCCATTATTAAGAGTCTTTACGAACTCTTCTCTTTCAGACCCGCTTAGGTGATTATTCATATCAGTATCTACTGCACCAAGTGCAAATGCTATGACATCTACATTTGAATCCTTTAATTCTTTCGCAAGCGCTTTAGTAAATGCATTGATGCCACCCTTAGTCATCGAATATATAGTCTCCATAGTTGCACCTAATATTCCCCACATAGAAGAGATATTTACTATGATGCCTTGCCTAGCTTTTATCATTTTTTCGCTTACTAGTTTTGATGTAAGAAAAGTATAATCAAGGTTGCTATATATCACTTCTTTATATTTTTCATAACTTGTATCTTGAAGTAAGTTATAATCACATTTACCTGCATTATTAATTAGTATATATACATCATCAGGAAGATCTTCTCTATTCAATTCGCCTTTGACTATTATGACATTTCTATTAAATCTATCTTCAATATCTTTTTTTACTTCGTTCAATAAATCAATGTTCTTCTCACAAGTCAAAACCAAATCATAATTATGACTTGCAAACTTATATGCGAGGGCTTTACCTATGCCCCTACTTGCTCCTGTTATAACTGTATACATCCAATGGTTTCCTGCTATTAATTGATTATAACATCGTTATTATAATTGTCAGCATTTACGATTTTATCTTTTTAAAGCACTCATTATAATATGCTTCAAAATCTCCGAGATCTTTATATAGTTCATATCTATCTATGTCATCGAGATTTGGAAATATAGATTCTGTATTTATAACCTCTTCGCCATCTCTCTCTCGTATTAATTCTATAGTTTTAAGATTTGCTATACCATAATGCATGTAGTCATAGTTCATAAGTGCAATCTCTGGATCTAGCATATAGTCTATCCACTTTTTTGCAAGGTCTACATTTCTCGCATTCTTAGGTATAACCCATGCATCTATAGTAAAATTCACACCTTCTTCTGGTAAGATGTATTCGTATTCATAAGGCGCACCCTCTTCTTTTATATACTCAACCTCACCACTATACATGACAGCAATAGTTCCACTTGCTCCAACCATCTTGTCGCGAAGGTCATCTATCATATAGGCATTGACAAGAGGTTTCTGAGCGATCAAGTCATCAGTTGCCTTATCGAGTTCGTCTTTGTTCAATGAATTAAGAGAAAAATTATTTTTCTTAAGCCCAACCATGAGAAGATCTCTCATAGCATCCTGCATAAGAAGTTCGCCCTTATAAGCTTCATTCCACATGTCTGCCCATTTCTTAGGATAAGGTAAGCCCATCCTATCAAGTTCTGTTTTATTGTATATCATACCAAGAGTTGAGTGAACATATGGCACTACATAAGTGTTATTCTCATCAAATGATGATATAATCTTAAGCATTCTCTTATCTATATTTTCATAATTTGAAAGTTCTGTTATATCGTATTCATATAATAGTCCTTGATTAATCAACTTCTCAATCATATAATCTGTAGGACAAAGCACATCATAGACTCTTGCACCTGAAGATACTACTGCATACATCTCTTCATTGGTATCAAATTCATCATATACCACTTCGCAGTCATACTTATCTTCAAACTTCTTTATCACATCTCTATCAAGGTAGATTCCCCAGTTATATACGTATAGTTTCTGCTTTTCGCTCGCCTTGATGTCAACCTTATTATTGCTACATGAGATAATTAATAAAGATATTACTAGCATTGTAATAATTTTAACTATTTTATCTATATTCATAATATGCAAAAACTACTCCGCATCGAGTTTTAGTACCGCCATGAATGCCGATTGCGGTATCTCCACCGCTCCAAATTGCTTCATCCTCTTCTTTCCTTCTTTCTGCTTTTCAAGAAGTTTCTTCTTACGTGTCACATCACCACCATAACATTTCGCTAATACAT
>DGGU01000012.1 GCA_002392345.1 Lachnospiraceae bacterium UBA3866 | reverse complement strand
GAAGATAATGCAGAGTTCGGTTATGGTATGTTCCTAGCTCAGAAAGCAGTAAGGACAGCTCTTCTTAAGAAAGCAGAAGAACTTATGACAGAATCTTCAGGCGCTTTAAAAGAAGCACTTAAAGAATATATAGCTACAGCTAAGAATTCTAAATTAAATGGGAAGGCAACTGATGTATTAGTTCCATTACTTGCTAAATCATCAAATAAACTTGCTAAAGAGTTACTTGCTAACAAAGATTATCTTGCTAAGAAGAGTCAATGGATCTTCGGCGGAGATGGCTGGGGTTATGATATAGGATTCGGTGGTGTAGACCATGTGCTTGCACAAAACGAAGATGTCAACATCATGATATTTGATACAGAAGTTTATTCTAATACAGGTGGTCAATCATCAAAAGCAACTCCAACAGGTGCTGTAGCACAATTTGCAGCAGGCGGTAAAGAAGTTAAGAAGAAAGATATCGCATCTATCGCTATGTCATATGGTTATGTATATGTAGCACAAATCTGTATGGGTGCAGATAGAAATCAAGCAGTTAAAGCTATAATGGAAGCTGAAAATTATGATGGACCATCACTTATAATTGCTTACTCACCTTGTATCAATCATGGCATCAAGAAAGGCATGGGCAAGGCAGAACTCGAACAGAAGCTTGCTGTTGAGTGTGGATATTGGCACAACTTTAGATTTAGACCTAATGCAGGACCTGATGAGAATAAATTCAGCCTTGATAGCAGAGAACCAAACTTTGATAAATACAAAGAATTCCTTGAAGGAGAGGTGCGTTATTCATCACTTGCTATGAAAGATAAAGATAAAGCGATGAAACTCTTCGAGAAGAATGAGAAAGAAGCTAAAGCAAGATATACATACTTAAAAGCACTTGGTGATCTCTATTCTGCAACAGCATAGATAGTAAAATAAAAGTGGCTAGGTGACTAGCCACTTTTTTATTGGATAAAACTTTATTATAGATTATCTATCATAGATCTCGTTTTTACCAGGTTCAAGCATGACTTCTACAGTCTTGCCTTTCGTTGATATGATATATTTTCTACCTGGGATAAGTAAAGGTGAGGCAATCATTACAGCATAATATGATTTTTTAGTAGTGTGACTTATGATTAGATTGTTATCTTCATCTTTCACAATTATCTCATCAGATGCTTTTTTCACATTCATAGGGTCCTTATAATATACAATTATGTAATTCTTGTTCTCGTCTTCGCCAAGGTCTTGCATCTTACTTGATGGGCCAACACCTACAAATTCAAGCATATTTCCGTATGTAACTATACCATTATAATCAATGATTCTCTCGTTATTATTATCAGCGCCATCTATAAATATCTTGCCACTATCGAGATATAGGTCACCATTAGAATCTATGCCATCCATAACTGCATCTATATAGAGATTACAATTTGCAATTTTAGTATATACACCTCTTTGGTTTGACTTTTTGTCTTGTTTTCCGTCTGTTGAGTTGATTGCATCATCGCCTGACTTAAGATTTATGTCTCCGCCAAGTAGGGCAACTACTTTTCCGCTGATACTTTCACCATATGAGTCAATATTGATATCGCCACCATATACAGTAACTATGCCATCAGAAGTAAAACCTTTATCTCCAGCATTGATCTTCATGCTAGCATCTTCCACTACGATATGACCATCTGTATCACTTTTTGCTTTGATAGCATCGTCACCACATGTTATATCATAGTTGCCACTTTTGAAAGAAACTTCATTTTTAACTCTGACAGCATCACCATTTGTATTGAAAGTATAGTTGCCTGAGATGAAATATACGCTGTCTTCACTTTCTATAGAACTTTCGTTGTCGGTTTTTATTGTAAGGCTACCGTTTCCAAAGAAATTAATTAGATTTCTTGAGAAGATGGCAGCATTATGATAAGTATCTTGATATTTTGATTGATCTACATCGCTGATTGCTATTACATTGGAACTTTTGTCTGCAAGCTCTATGCTGGCTACGCAGTTATCTACAATGAGTATGAGACTATCTATGCTACCTTTAACATTAAATCCATCAAGAGTTATAAATATCTCTGGCATGTTTCCTTCAACAACTCGTATTCTTTTATTGTTTAAAGTGCCTTTAAGTGTGTAGTTAGCACCTGATTTTAGTACTACATTTTCTTCATCTTCACTTATAAATCCATCTGCATCATCATATGGAGTGCTGTCGTTAAAGTTTAAAGTATATGATGGTATGTCAAAGTATTCGATAGGAGGATTGGTTTCAATAACTTCAGTCTCAGTCATTGCCTCTTCAGTTGGCTCATTACTCGATACTTCACTTATTGATTGATCAACTTGAGTAGTAGTATTAGTATCAGAATTTATCACAGAGTTACAAGAAGATAATGATGCTATTATTAAAACTGATACTGATAGAAAGATTAAAACATTTTTAAAATTTTTATTCATCATAAGGCTCCTTACTATGTATATATATGTAGATTATAACATAGTATTTTTTAGCATACAATAATCTAAGGGAACCTCGAAAAACTTCGTTTTTCGAGTGTGTTCCCAGTTAGAACCTCTAATTCGTCGCATTTTAGAAAAGCAAGCTTTTCTAAAATCTCCTTTTCAGAGGTTCTCTTAATTATATATAGTGTAGACTTCGCATAGTTATTATTTCAGGACATTGCAAGATGTTGCAAAAGAAGCTAAATTATGTTATATTTTAATTAATGGATAAACGAGTTAAAAATTTAACATTAGTTTCGCTCTTCATAGCGCTTGTAGTGATAGGCTCAAGAATCTATGTAGGCTCTCATGATTCATTTAGATTCCATCTTGGTAATGGAATGTGTCTACTTGCAGCCTATGTTTTATCACCACTTTATGGTGGGCTTGCATCAGGGCTTGGATCGATGATATTTGATATCTTATTTTATCCGTCGGGTCTTGGCTGTTTAGTGACATTTGCTACAAAATTTGTTATGGGTTATGTGGCTGGGGTGGCATTTAAGAAAACGAAGAGCGTAATACTTGGTGGGATATTAGGAGAGGTAGCTTATATAATCCTATATGGACTAAAGACTTATATTGAGAGACGATTTATCATGTCGATGGCATTTGAAGCTGTACTACCGATACTTCTTGCAAAGCTTGGTGCAAGTGTCATCAATGCTATAGCGGCGGTAGCGATATCGAGTATAGCTTACCAAGTAATTAAAAGAATAAAAATATAAAGGGAACCTCTAAAAAGGAGCATTTTTGAAAGCTTGCTTTCATAAAATGCGACGAATTTAAGGTTCCAGCTGGGCACACACTCGAAAAACGGAGTTTTTCGAGGTGCCCTAAAAAAAACTCTAGCAAATGCTAGAGTTTTTTAACGGGCTTGTGGGGGTCATCATAGCACGATTGGTTTTTATTGTTAGGTCTTTTAAGAAGTTTTTGACATTTTCGTCGCCATAATCTTTATTTAGTCTATAGCTCCAATTCATATCACTTATAGTTGATGGCACATTGATTCGGCCCTCTGTGCCTATTGCAAGAAGATCTTGCATGGTGGCCACAGTAAGATTAGATTTACTCTCGTAAAGAGTTGTGAGTGCTCTAAAATTATCATAACCATCGAACATGAGATTAAGATATTCTCTTGCATAATCCCTATCTGCATCATTAATATTTTGTAACCATCCCATGAAGGTGTCATTATCATGAGTGCCGATATAGGCCACACTATTTTCAGGATAGGTGTGTGGGAGATAATCGAGATTATTTCTATCTCTTGAATCAAAGGCGAATTCCATGACTTTCATACCAGGGAAACCTGTGAATTTAAGAAGATTACGAACTGATTCGGTAAGGAAACCAAGATCCTCAACTATAATCTCTATATCGTTACATTTCTCTTTAACTTTGGTGAAGAGTTCTATGCCTGGAGCAGGAACCCATCTACCTTCGCGAGCATTCACATTTCCGTAAGGTATAGCATAATAAGAATCAAAACCTCTAAAGTGGTCTATTCTTACGACATCATAGAGTCTACTTAATTCACGGAACTTATCTGTAAAATATCTAAAGTCATTTCCCTTTATATAATCATAATTATAAAGTGGGTTGCCCCATAGTTGGCCGTCCGCAGAAAAGCCATCAGGAGGAGTACCAGATACCTCTATAGGAGTTTTATCAGCATTCAGATAGAAGTTTTCAGGAGTAGCCCATACTTCACTACTATCATAAGCACTATAGATAGGAGTATCGCCGATGATCTTGATACCATTGTCGTTGGCATATTTTTTAAGACGATACCATTGATCGTAGAATATACATTGAAGAGTTTTGTAAAACTCTATATCATCGTGATGCTCCTTTTTAAACTCATCTATTGTTTTCTTATCTGCAATTTTATAATTATAATCCCATCTATCGAAAGCCACATCGTTAAAGTGATTTTTTATAGCACGAAAAAGAGCATAGTCATCAAGAAAATGACTATGCTCAAATTTAAATTTTGAAAAAGCGATAGGGTGCTTTTGTCTATATCTTTCGCAAGCCGTTCTTAAAATCTTGGGACGATTCTCATATAATTTGTAATAATTGACTCTCTTTGGATCATTTCCAAAGTCTAAATTATTATACTCATCATCTTTTAGAAGACCGTCATCCTTTAATAGATCGAGATCTATAAAGAATGGATTGCCGGCAAAAGATGATACAGCAGAATATGGAGAGTTTCCGAAAGATGTCTCCATAATAGGCAAGATCTGCCAATAACTTTGTTTTGTATCTACAAGAAAGTCTACAAAATTATATGCTTCTCTGCCTAAAGTCCCTATACCATAGTTTGATGGAAGGGAAAATATAGGTAAGAGTACACCACTACTTCTTTTCATTATTAACCTTTAACTGCACCACTTGTCATACCTTTGATTATATATTTTTGAGCGAATATATAAACTAAGATTATAGGCAAGACAGTGAGAACGATAGAAGCCATCATTGGCCCCATCTCGACTTTTCCATAGCTACCTCTAAAATATTGTATGAGCATAGGAATAGTCATATATTTTTTTATATCAAGTACGAGAGTAGGAAGCAAATAGTCATTCCATAGCCACATAGCTTCTAGTATGCCAACTGATACGATGGTTGGTTTTAATATAGGAAGAACTATGAGGAAAAAAGTCTGAAGAGGGTTGCATCCATCAATCATGGCTGCCTCTTCAACTTCTATAGGAACGGATTTCATAAAGCCAGCAAACATAAATACTGCAAGCCCTGCACCAAAGCCAAGATATATGATGAATATATTATATGGTGTATTGAGTCTTAAAGTATCTGCAGTTTGAGCTAGAGTGAACATAACCATCTGAAAAGGCACTACCATTGAAAATACAAATAGGTAGTATAGGAATGAACTTACTTTGGATCTTATACGAGTGATAAAGTAGGCACACATAGAGCAACATACAAGTATAGAGATAAGGGAGGTGACTGTTATAAATACACTGTAGAAGAAACTCTGTAAGAAGCCCTGCTTTGTGATGGCAGTTATAAAATTATTCAATCCATTGAAAGAATTACTACGTGGTAATTCAAATACAGTATTAGTTGATATAGCTGACTCAACCTTAAGTGAGTTAAGCACAATCATGATGATAGGATACATGTATAAAACTGCAACAGCAAGGACAAGTAGACTCAAGAATATTTTTAAAATCGGATTCTTCTTCATACTGCCTCCTTATTGCTGTATCTCACTATCTCTCGATAGTTTGAGTTGAGCAAATGACATAAGTATAACAATTATAAAAAATATAACGGCCTTAGCTTGTCCCATACCTTTCCACTGTGCACCAGCACGAGCATAAAATGTATTATAGATATTTAGTGCAAGCATCTCAGTCTGGTGATTAGGATCACCACCAGTTAGCGCTAAGTTTTGGTCAAAAAGTTTGAATGAATTAGTAAGAGTTAAGAACATACATATAGTAATAGTTGGCATGACCATAGGGATCTTGACTTTAAAAAGAGTCTGCAAATTGGTTGCACCATCTATCTTACTTGCTTCTATAAGACTATCTGGGACAGAGTTGAGTCCAGCAATATATATAATCATCATGTAGCCGATCTGTTGCCAGCACATAAGGATTATGAGTCCAACAAAACCAGCAGTTGAGTTCAGTGCAAGCAGAGGCTTACCAACTATAGAAAGTACGCAGTTGATAAGTATCTGCCAGATATAACCAAGAACTATACCACCAATTAGGTTAGGCATGAAGAAAACCGCTCTTAGGAAATTATTGCCAGCAAATTTCTTAGTGAGCCAAAGCGCAACTATGAAAGCTATGATATTGATAGATAGTACAGAACAGATCGCAAATCTCAAAGTGAACCAAAAACTTGCACCGAATTGTGCGTCGCTAATTGCTCTTATAAAATTCTTGATACCAATAAACTTAGCATTATTGACAGTAGTGAATTGACAGAAAGAAAGATAAAGTCCTTCAGCAAAAGGCACTACGAAGCCAATGATAAAAGCAATGACAGTGGGAAGTAGGAATATCGGCCAATATTTTCTTAGTGATCGTTCCATAGGAATCCTTTCTTAATTAATGAGCAAGATCGTATTCTGTCTTCCAACCATCAACAAATGCTGTTACAACACCTTGCCAATTATCATCAGTTTGGTCAGCTGCATAAGCAGTTAATGCTTGACCTACACCATTTTTCCACTCTTCTGATGGCATAGTAGTGAAGCACCAAGCTACAGGAGTCTTTCCTTCTCTTGTATATTCTGTATCTTGACGAACGAAGAGATTTGGACTAGCAACAGCGCTCTTGAATGGTATTACAAAGCCCATAGCATTGGCCATAGCGAGAGTTCCTCTCTCTGATGTAACACACCAATTCATGAAATCAAGAGTAGCAGCTATATCTTCAGGCTTAGAATCCTTATTGACACACCAGTAATTCTCAGTACCAGTGCAAAGGCCCTGATTGGCCTCGTTGCCAACACCTATATAGATAGGTATCATAGCGAGTTCATCATCGGAAAAACCACCATCGTGGAGGCTATTATATTCCCAAGAACCATTTTGATAGAAGACTGCTTTTTTAGCTAAGAATTCATTTCTTGAATCGTCGCCTGTCTTTGATGAAAGAAGCTTAGGATCTGCTGTAGAATTGTTGATATAGAGATCCCAGATATTCTTATAATTACTGAGATAAGTTCCTTTTATAGCAGGAGATTGCTCGATACCATCATTTTGATACTCAAAGTAGATAGGAAGGTTTGCGAGGTGGGTCTTAAATCTCCAGTCAGATGAACCATCAAGTCCAGCTGATGTAAATGCTGAGAAACCAAGCTCTGATGATCTTGCTGTGATATCTTCAGCGATACTTTGAAGGTCGGCAAATGACTTTATATCGTCTATAGAGTAACCTGCCTTAGCAAGTAATGTCTTGTTGACGATGATACCATAACTCTCTATAACATATGCGATACCAAGAACAGAGTTGCCATTCTTAAGTGCATAAGAGTCTGAAGTGAGTTCCTTATAGATAGCAGAATCTTTTAAGTCATAACATACATCAACCCAGTTAGCAAGTCCTACAGGACCATTAACTTGGAAGAGAGTAGGAGCACTTGATTTGCTCATCTCACTCATGAGAGTTGTCTCATAATTACCTGATGCGGCTGTAACTACAGTTACAGGAACACCAGTTTCTTCTGTGTAAGATTTTGCAAGAGATTGCCAAGCTTCGTCAGCTTCTGGTTTGAAATTGAGATAGTAAACTTGACCTGATGCCTTTGGTGCTTCTGCAATAGGTTCATTTGCTACTTCTGTTCCTTCTTCGGTTACAGCATCTACTGCTGCTTCTGTCGCTGCCTCTGTGGCAGGAGTTGAACTTGCAGTGTTATTACTACTACAAGCAAAAAGTGTTGAAGTGATAAGAGTTAGTATAGCGAAAATTGATAATAATTTTTTCATATAATTTCTCCTTTATAATATTGATTCTTTTGTATCTATATTAAATAGATGAACATTGTGTGCATTGACTATAAGTCTAAGTTCCTCACCAATCTCATAATAATTATTCTTGGTGAGCTTTGCTACAAGATTTTGATTTTCGAGTTCGAAATACAGGTATCCTTCAGAACCCATGTTCTCATATACACGAACTTTGACATTGACTGAATTGGTGTCGTCTTTGTCATCTTTTTCACGCACTTTAAAATCCTCTGGTCTTATACCAAGAACAATTTTCTTTTCTACATAATTATTTTGAATGAGAATTTTAGATTTGTCTTTAGGCAAGACGATACGACTAGTTCCAAAACAAAGTTCGCAAGTATCGCCATTCTTAGCGACCATAGCATCAATGAGATTCATCTGAGGTGAACCTATAAATGTTGCTACGAACATATTCTTTGGATGGTCATAGAGATTCTTTGGAGTATCAACCTGCATGATCTCGCCGTGGTTGATGACAACGATTCGTGTACCAAGAGTCATGGCTTCAACTTGGTCGTGTGTGACATAGATGATAGTCGCACCTAAGTCTTTGTGGAGCTTGTTGAGCTCTACTCTCATCTGTGAACGAAGCTTTGCATCAAGGTTGCTTAAAGGCTCATCCATGAGAAAAACCTTGGGATTTCGAACTATAGCACGACCCATAGCAACTCTTTGTCTTTGTCCTCCAGATAATTGACCTGGCTTTCTATCAAGTAAATGCTCGATTTCTAAGATCTTGGCAGCTTTATGGACTTTAGCATCGATAACCTCTTTATCGACTTTCTTAAGCTTCTGAGAAAAAGCCATATTGTCATAGACTGTCATATG
>DGGU01000026.1 GCA_002392345.1 Lachnospiraceae bacterium UBA3866 | reverse complement strand
AAATGCTCCTTTTTAGAGGTTCCCTGTAATTAGTATTTTGAATAAATGGGTTATCTATCTTATTTATTAAAAAATCGATTATCACCGCTGTTGTTGCTATTACTGTTATTGTTATTTCCATGTGGCATATCCTTAGGCTGATTTCTATTGCTATCGTTACTATTATTGCCATTATTATCAGAATAGTCTCTTTTTCTCATATCTGGTCTTTCGTTGGGCAAATTATTACCACCCTTCATATATCCTCTTAACTGTCTACTTGGTCCACTAGGTCCACCAAATCTACCAGGATCACCAGGATATTCCCTCTCTATTCTATGTTGATCATCAAAAGCAACATGTCTATCGACTGGCCTTTTATGAGAAAGCATTACACAAAGAGTTATTATTGAAAGCACTATGCTAACTATAGATAATGCTATGGCAACTTTTGCCCAATTCTCTTTAACTATTAATTTAAAGAAGCCTTGCTTCTTCTCTTTTGTATTTGTATCTCTAGCGTTCACTTCATTTGTATTAACTACTTTTTGATTGTTATCCATATTTGTTACCTCCAAATATATAAAGATTTATTATGAATAACTATATTATAATAAAAAGAAGTGAATAAAATATAAAATTTTTGTGAATATTGTGTGATATGATTCAGGCTCGCAGTACTCGCCCCTACACAGGCTTATTAAACCAGCCACTACTTATGTTAAGGCGTATACGCACCAACACGATAGTTAAGGTATAATGTTGATTATATCATTTTATTGATAAAAATGGTATAATATAGCTATGACAAATTTAATCGAGAGCTTCGGCTCGCGGCCCAAAATACTTATATTTAAGTCTTTATAAGTAATTTGGATAAAATAATTTTGTTGGAGGATAAAAATATGATTAAAAATTTTGATCTAAGCGGATGGACTTGTTTCAGTGAACGAAGAAATTCAAAAAGTTACATGAGTGCAGACAAGAAATGGATGGTAAAATTTGGTACTGAATTTGCCGAGGCAACACTTGAAAGCCTAAACAAAGAAATGGAGGTTACAAAAAAAGCACTCGAGATTGGTGTTAAAACTCCAAAAGTAGATGATATCGTAGAGTTGCCTGATGGGAAACTTGGATTAATATATGAGTACATCGAAGGAAAAAAATCTATAGCAAGAGCATGCGGAGAAGATCTTGACAATATAGATTACTACATGAAAAGATTTGCTCACATATCGAAGGATCTTCACAGCAAGATTTGTGATCCCAATAAGTTTGAGTCAATTGTTGATAGGACAAAAGAGCAAATTGAAAGCAGAGACATATTAAGCCCTGCTCAAAAAGAAAAAGCATATAAGGCACTTGATGGCATGGAAAAGATGACAAATTGCATCCATGGAGATTTCCAAACTGGTAATTTTATAATAGCAGGCAATAAAGAGTTTGCTATAGATCTTAGTGGCATTGCTTATGGGAATCCCGATCATGATATAGCATGTTTTTATTATTTTTGCTTTTATTTCCCATCTTATGTTACAGATAGAATATTCCACTGCGAACCAAAATATTTGCCTATAATGTGGAAATGTTTTATAAAGCATTATTTTGACACAAATGATGAAAAAGTTTTGAAAGAACTCACGGATAAATACGCAAAATTAGCTTTGGTTTGCTTCTTTGCACAACTAAAGTTTGTTGATCCAGGTCCTGAGATAAAAGAGGCTATGGACCAATATTTTGACAAAGAATTTAACTAATTGTTTATTATATGAAAAAAGGAACCTTATACATGGTTCCTTTTTTATTCTAATGATTAGCATATGGTTAGACCAACTAATTTGTGTCACCAGTGGCGTCACGAGTTCATTATATATTCCACAAACCCTTTGCACCCTTCAACTATATCTGTATATGACTTTTCGAAATCTCTTGTATACCAAGGGTCAGCTATGTCTTTTCCTTTTAACTTTTCATCATTAGAAAAATCAAGTAGCTTATATATTTTATTGTCTTTATCTTTTCCAACTACTCTCAACACCCCGCTTAAATTATCATCTTCTGCTATCAATATATAATCAAATTTATCATAATCAGATTTTGTGATATTTCTCGAAACTTTTTTGTTAATCTCAATGCTTTTTATGCCATGTCTATATAAACATTCTTTTGCTGCAGGATATACTGGTGAATCAGGATCATATACAGAGCTTCCAGCAGATTCTATATAAAAATCTTCCTCAATGCCTTCTCTCTTTACAATATCCTTCATGATGAACTCAGCCATTGCTGACCTACATATATTCCCATGACATATAAATAAGATTTTCATCATAATACTCTATTTCCTCGGGCTCGCATAGCTCGCCTATACGATTACTCACCCTTATTACTTTCCACTCCAATAGTATCAAAAACAAGCGATGATTTCCCACTTCCAGATACACCAGCAAATACTACAAGTTTTCCCCTTGGAATTTCAACATCAATATGTTTCAAATTATTTTTATATGCATTTTTTACAATTATATTATTCATTTATATTAGTATAACTTATTAAATCAAATATATAATAGAAATATTTTTGTAAATGATCTTTCACGCAAGGACAGAACTGTTCTTGTTCAGTCACTCGCTATATAGAAATCCGAATATTATACACTTTCTTAGAACTTAAACACATTTAAGCCTATTTTTTCGTCCTTGATCCTGTCAACTACACCATCAACTATATCGATAAACATCTCACAAGTTCCGCCAATGATTCCGCTATATAAGTGACCGCCAACAACATTGCCATCTACGCTACCTGCACTAAGGTGAAGATGCGTATAAAGTTCTCCATTCATGGTATTGATACTACCATGTAAAGAAACTATCTCATATGTGCCTTCGTATACTTTCTTATGATACACTTTTTCTGAGACATTATATACGCCAACTTCAAATCTATTAACTGCACCAAGAGCATTGACCATGGCAAGTTTTATATTTTCAGCTAATGCTATCTTCCTAACTGATTCTACTATCTCCTCACCCAAATCAATCCTTGCAACTATTGTCTTTCCAAATTTCTTATATTCCATACATCCTCCCCGTTTAACAATATATCCTATAATTAAATTACACTTGGCAACTTCTATTATACCATTTTTACCTTGTTTAATCTATGTATAAAGTTGACATTCACTTTGTTTTTATATACAATTCAATTACGAGATTTTTAATCTTTAGTTTAACATAAAAGCCATTAAATTAAACATAGCCAAAGGAGTATATTTATGAAAATATATAACATTTACAAAGTATCTAAGCTATACACTTTGATTCTTCTACTATTAGTTTCCATCTTTCTTTCTTCTTGCAACAGCTTAACCAATAATCAAGCTAAATCAGAAACTAGCACTAGCGAGACAACAACTATTGGTCATGGCGATGCGGAAATCACTCACATCTTAGTATCTGACATCCCTATACACGAAGAACCAAAATATAATGGTGTATATATAAAGAAAACCATCGATGAATTCAATGCATTTGGTTTTGAATATGGCGATAGTGTAGATATAGTCTTTTCAAATGGTTATGAATTAACTGATATACCATACTTTTCTGGTTTCTATACAGCAGTCGGTGATCCTCTCCTTGTTGCATACCCAGGATATGAATATATAGATGCTTGCATCTATAACGGCGATGGTCTATGGTCAGTTGGAAATTTTGAGCCTAACGATACTGCAACAATATCACTACACGAAAGGGGCAAATACTTATCAAGAGAAACTTTACTTAAAGTAAAATATACTGATGACCGAAACGATTATGCTAGTGATGAAATATTTGCTAATTTTAGAAATGTAAAAATCGGAAATCTTAAAAAAGGCATACTATATCGCGGAGCATCTCCTATCGATAACCAACATAATAGAGCCCGCTATGCCGATGATCTCATAGAAAAATCCCATGTCAAATATGATGTCAACTTATCTGATACAGTTAAAGACATAACGGATCATTTTAATTCGGATGATTTTGACTCCGATTATTTTAAATCACTTTATGAAGAAGGAAGTGTCAGCATTACTCCTCTTAAAATGAATTATAAATCCGAAGAATTTGCAAAGATGATTGTAAAAGCAATGACAGACATGTCTAGAAATGAAGGACCATATTATATACACTGCCTAGAAGGAAAAGATAGAACGGGATTTTTATGTATGATAATAGAAGGTCTCACTGGTGCAAGTTATGAAGAAATCATTAAAGACTATATGGCTTCTTATGATAATTACTATCAGGTAAATGAAAATAGCAACAAAGAAAAATATAATGCAATAAAAGAAAATAATATCGATGCCATGTTGAGATTCCTGGCTGATAATGATCCATACACAGGTAATGGCACTATTGCACTAGAAGATCTAGACTGGGTTAATATCATAGGAAGATATCTAGAAAAAAATGGTATGACTGAAGAAGATATACATAACTTCTATACAAAATTAACAGAAGAAAACTATCACGATCCAGATTAAATTAATCTCAATTTTTATTTCTTGGCCAATACTCTTCTAGCACAGGAACCAATTCAAATACCACAAGCGCTGCAGCCATGCCACCATTATAATAATTAAATCCACCATAGAGATTGCTCGTAAGTGTCACTATTGCAAAATGAAGCATAGCAGCTACTATCCCAGCTATAAATCCATAGTGTCCTGTAATCGGTGCCATACCTGTAGCATATGCAAATCCTATAAGTATAGGCACGGAATTCATACTAAGTCTTCCTATATCTTCGCCTATACCAAATGCCGGAATTATTGTTGTTGATAATAGCGATATTAATGTATATCCTATTGCTATTGGCAATACATTTAGAGGATGTGCACCTGCAGCAACCCAAGTCATAGCTCCCCAGATAACACCAGCTATAATTCCAGTAAACTCTGCTCCAAAACACAACTTTGCAAATGTATAGAAAAATAAAACGAATATGCCATAGATAGAAAAATTAATTAGTGTAGCACCTATTCCATATGTGTTTACAAAATCTACATTGTGTCCTGCATCTTTAAGAAGATCTACATACTTTTTTAGCGCTTCTCTATCAAGTTTTAATCCCACCACAAAACAAATAACAAACACTATCATATATGATATGAAAACAAATTCAAATACTTCTTCCCCACTCGCTGGACCATTTACCGGTATAGGAATATTAGTCACTCTAAACAATAAACCGACCAATATACAACATAGGAAACCTGCTGCTGGCCCTGCATTGAAAAGGCTATAACCAAGATGCATTTTAGATGCATGATCGCTTATTGCAGGATATACAAAGCCTATGATTAGTCCTATGATGATTGCCACAGCAATTCCTCCTGGCTGGAAAGGAAGATTAGTAACACCTGCTCCATTTGTTGCTATCTCAACGCCGTCCACAACTGTTTTATAATAAGGCCACCTTAGCATAACTTCAGTAAGAAGAGGAGACAAGGCTGTAGAAAATATTCCAAGCTTAACCATCTTTTTCGTCTCTATGCCTCTTAGTTTAGCAACTATCATTATGCCAAGCATTGGTGGTAACATATTAATTATATCCATACCCCAAGTGCCATATCCTATAGATAAGAAGAATGCTGCCATAGTAGAACCACTAACTAATTTTATAGAGCCAAAAATTGGTATATAGACGACTATTAAAAGAGCGCAAAGCCCTGTATTAAAAAATGCTCCAGGTACACTTATACTATATGCATCATGGGTACACTGAGCTGGCGTTCTTAAAATTTGTATGAATCCTGGTATAATCTCATCTAAGGAATTATGCATAATGCCATAGACAAATGACATCACAAAAAATACGCATGTAAACATAAGCATCATTTTATAAAGCATTATTCCGTTTTTCTCTTCAATGCTCATCATAACCTTCAACGCCTCTTACTGTGAATTCTCATATACTAGATCGCTGCTTTCTTTTATCTTAAGTGTTTTAAAATAATTATTTTCAAATGGTATCCACATAGCAACAAACTTATCAACTGTTTCTTTGTTTCTATTTGTAAGTCTTTCAATTTGAGTTTTGTTATCTATATCTACATATATCTTAATGTCAATATAATCTTTGAGTATAGGATGCGAACTATAAGAACCTTCAAGCACAAGAGGTTTCTCTAAATCAACATCAATCTTTTGAAGATACCTATCGCTATGACAATCATAAGATATATAATTGGTTTCTCTTTTAGTTTTATATGGTTTAAGAACATTTTTTATAAGTCTATCAAAATCCATATGTCCTGCAACAACACTCATCCAATTATTATCTCTTTCCTGAAATGGTAGATAGAAATCATCCATATGAACGATGTTATAACCATATCTATCTCTCAATTCATTCGCAATTGTCGTTTTGCCGCTACCACAAGGGCCGTCAAGGGATAACACGAAATGATCTGATAAATTCTTTTCATTTACCAGGCTTTCAATTCCTGACACTATAGCATTATTATCATAATTATCTAACATGGATTTTGTTGTTTTTTCTTATCTCATTATATTATACAATATTTCTTTTCATTTTATTAGTTTTTCTATGCTAAAACGATATTTTTATCTATATCTAACGCTCTCTTAATATTTGGAAAATATTTAATTTTGTGATATAATATAGGTATATTTTATTATGGAGGTTTTCTATGTTTAACGAAGCTGGTAAGAAGATTCAAGGTTTTGTAAAATTTTTATTTGTTATTAGTATTATACTTTTAATCGTATGTTGTATAGTTACTTTCTTTGGGGCAATGATTAGTGTTCAATCTTCAACCAACAACTCTTCTCTTGCACAGGGTGTAGGTATATTCCTTGCCGTTATAATTTTCATCCTTGGTTTTCTTTATTTATGGTTCTATTACCTTCTCGTTTTCGCTTTTGGCAAAATTACAGAAGATGTTGATGAGCAAAAGGAATTAACAAAGAAGCTTATTGATGCTGTATCTGGTTGCAAAGGACACGAATCAGCAGAAACTACTGATGCAATGTAAATATACATTTATCAATAACCATATTATAAAAGCCTCTTTATCAAAAGAGGCTTTTATGTTTTTATAAAACTTTTTATGGGCACCTCGAAAAACTCCGTTTTTCGAGTGTGTGCCCAGTTGGAACCTTAAATTCGTCGCATTTTATGAAAGCAAGCTTTCAAAAATG
>DGGU01000016.1 GCA_002392345.1 Lachnospiraceae bacterium UBA3866 | reverse complement strand
AATGCTGACTTCGATGGAGACCAGATGGCTATACATATACCACTTTCACTTGAGGCTCAGGCAGAGAGTAGATTCCTTATGCTTTCAACTAATAACCTTCTTAAACCATCAGATGGTGGCGTTGTTGCAGTGCCATCTCAAGACATGGTTCTTGGTATATATTATCTTACTCAAGAGCGTCAAAATAAGACAGGCATAGTTCATGCATTTAAGTCATATGATGAAGCGCTCATGGCGTATGAAAATAAAGTTATAACTTTACAAGAGAAGATCAAAGTCCGTGTAGAATCAAAGCTAGGAAGAAAGGATGAAGATGGCCGCATTGCTTGTGGCATCATAGAGACAACCATAGGTAGACTTATATTTAATGAGATCATCCCTCAAGATCTTGGCTTTGTAGATAGATCAAAACCTGAAAATGAATTTCTACTTGAGATCAATGGCCTTGTAAAGAAAAAAGAATTAAAGAATCTCCTTGAGAGAATCATGGATATACATGGAGCAGAGAAGATAGCACTCGTGCTTGATGATATCAAAGAGCTTGGATATAAGTACAGTACTAAAGCAGCTATGACAGTATCTGTAGATGACATCAAAGTTCCAGAGAGTCGTGAGAGACTTCTTGCTGAAGCAGAAGATGCAGTAGAAGCTATAAGAAAGAACTATAGAAGAGGTCTTCTAACTGAGGATGAGAGATATCACGAGACTATAAGCACTTGGGAAAAGACTGATAAGAGACTTCTTGATGACGAACTTTTCGTAGGACTTTCTACATTTAACAACATCTACATGATGGCTGACTCTGGTGCAAGAGGTAGTAGAGCTCAGATAAAACAGCTTGCTGCAATGAGAGGACTCATGGCCAATACTACAGGTAGAACAATCGAGCTCCCTATCAAGTCAAACTTCCGTGAAGGTCTTGACGTTCTAGAGTATTTCATATCTGCTCACGGTGCAAGAAAAGGACTTTCAGATACGGCTCTTCGTACTGCTGACTCAGGTTACCTAACTCGTCGTCTTGTTGATATAGCTCATGACCTTATCGTCAAAGAAGATGATTGCTGTAAAGAAGGTCAAGAGATACCTTACATGGAGGTAAGTAAATTTGAGGAAGGTGTCGAGAAGATAGAGTCACTTAAAGATAGAATCACAGGTCGTGTAGTAGCAGAGACTATAGTTGATTCAGAATCAGGTGAAGTAATTATAGAAGAAAATCAATTAATCACAAAACTACTTGCTGATAAGATTGTTGCAGAACTTGATAAGACTAAGAGAGAATCAATTAAGATAAGGACAGTTCTCTCATGTAAATCTAAAGACGGTATATGTGCTCATTGTTATGGAGCTAACATGGCCACTGGTAAGCTTGTCGGTATAGGCGAAGCAGTCGGCGTAGTAGCAGCTCAGTCTATAGGTGAGCCAGGTACTCAGCTTACTATGAGAACTTTCCATACTGGTGGTGTAGCCGGTGGTGATATAACTCAAGGTCTTCCTCGTGTCGAAGAACTTTTTGAAGCAAGAAAACCAAAAGGTATGGCGATAGTCACAGAGTACACAGGCACAGTCAAATTATACGAAGAAGGTGGCAAGAGAGAGATATCTATAATCGGTGATGATAAGTTAGCTCTTAATCAGAAACCATATCTCATACCATTCGGATCACTACTTAAAGTGAAGGACGGCGATAAAGTAGAGGCAGGAGATCCACTTACAGAAGGTTCTATCGACCCACACGATATCTTGAATATCCAAGGTGTCCGTAAGGTTCAAGACTATCTATTGAAAGAAGTTCAGAAAGTATATAGATTACAAGGCGTTGAGATCAACGATAAACACATCGAGATGATAGTTCGTCAGATGCTTCGTAAGATGTATATAGTTGATCCAGGTGATAGTGACTTCTTGCCAGATACAACTGTAGGCATAGTAGAGTTTGAAGAGACCAATGAGAAGCTCATTGCTGAAGGCAAGAAACCAGCTGTAGGAAAGGAAGAGTTAAAGGGTATCACTAAAGCCTCTCTTACTACAGAATCATTCTTATCTGCAGCATCATTCCAAGAGACTACAAGAGTTCTCACTGAAGCATCTATCAATGGTAAGATTGATAAGCTTCAAGGCTTAAAGGAAAATGTCATTATAGGTAGAACTATACCAACAGGTACTGGTATGAAGAAATATCAATCTACTCTTATATCAACAGATATTGATGACATATTGGATAACGAAGATGATAGCTTCGAGGTAAATCCAGAGAGCATCTCTTATGAAGCGAAAGAATACAAAGTTCAAAACACTGAGGAGGAGGAATAACATGAAAAAGAAGGTGGCAAAAACCAAAACCACTAGCACTAAGGCAAAGAAACCGACTTCAATATATTCTAGAGCAGGTGAGCAGTATCATACATACTTAAAGCCAGGAGATATTGGTGAGTATGTTATAGTTCCAGGAGATCCAAAGAGATGTGCGAAGATAGCAAAGTATTTTGATGATGCAAAATTCGTTGCAGATTATCGTGAATTCGTTACATATACTGGTAAGCTTCTTGGCAAGAAAGTGTCAGTGTGTTCAACTGGTATAGGCGGACCTTCAGCATCCATTGCTATGGAGGAACTTGCCAATGTCGGAGGGAAATATTTTATCCGTGTTGGAACTTGTGGCGGTATGCAACTTAAAGTAAAAACCGATGATATAGTTATAGCTCAAGGTGCAGTCCGTATGGAAGGCACATCTAAAGAATATGCTCCGATAGAATGGCCTGCAGTGGCAGACTTTGAACTTGTTAAGGCACTTGATCAAGCATCTAAGAATTTAAAGTATACAAGTCATGTGGGTGTAGTTGAGTGTAAAGATAGTTTCTATGGACAACATGTACCAGAAAAATCTCCAGTGTCTTATGAACTTATTCATAAGTGGAATGCTTGGTGTGCTTTAGGCTGCCTTGCTTCAGAGATGGAATCCGCAGCACTTTTTGTAGTGGCCAATGCCATAGGAGTTAAGGCGGCTACAGTTCTTCATGTTGTGGCTAACCAAGAAAGATCAAAGAAGGGCCTTAAGAATCCTATCTCAGAAGATACAGATAAGGCGATCAAAGTAGCCATCGAAGCCATAAAAATTTTAATCAAGAATAATTCGTAAGGCTGGCTTAGTGGCGAAGCCTCACGTAGGGGCTGTAAGCTCAGCGAGCCCAAAGGCGAAGCCTCATGTAGGGGCGAGCACTGCGAGCCCGAGGTAAAAAAATATGTTAAATATAGAGTTAGAAAATAAAAAAATAGAAGTGCCCGATGGCACCACCTATTATGAACTTGCCACTCAATACGAGAAGGAGACAGGCCGTAAGCCATATCTTGTTAAAGCTAGTGACATCGCGAAAGAACTTCGTCGTCATGTGAAGCACGATGAAAAGATAGAATTTTTGTTTTATGATTCTGATGTTGTTAAAGATGCTTATGCAAGGACAGCTATTTTCTTGTTCTTAAAATCAATATATGATGCTTTTGGCGGAAAGTTAGATGGTGGACTTAAATTTAGAATAGGGAATAGTTATTATTTTGAAATAGAAGATGGCAACATTACTTATGAGAAGATTACCGAGATAAAGAAAATCTTTGATAGTTGTGTAGACAATGCCTTAGTTATCGGCAAGACAAGTTATCCAAAGCTAGATGCGATGAAAATATTTGAAGAGAAGAAGATGGAAGATGTTAGACTTCTTTTCCAATATAATTATCGTCCAGTTATCAACCTTCGCAACATAGATAGTTATGTGAAATACATCAATGGCACCTTGCTTCGCGATACAAGTTATCTTAAATATTATGACATAAGAAAATATAGAAATGGCGCACTTCTAGTACTTCCTGAATCTGATGATGACACCTTAGTTACATATAAAGAGCCAGGTGATAAGTTTTTTAATATTCATAATATCTCAGTTAACTGGGCAAAACAATTAAAGATCAACACAGTTGGAAAACTCAATGAAGAGATATCCCTTGGCAATTTCAACGACCTAGTAATCATGACAGAGTCATTCCAAGATAAGCAGATAGCTGATGTAGCAGCTAAAATCCAACAATCGGGAAAGAGATTTGTCTTTGTGGCTGGACCATCAAGCAGTGGAAAGACATCATTTTCACATAGACTTATGTATCACTTAAAAGCTCTAGAACTTATCCCTCACCCTATAGCATGTGATGATTTCTTTAAAGAGAGAGTTGAGACACCGAAGCTCCCAAATGGTGAGTATGATTTTGAGACCATCAATTCAATTGATATAGACCTTTTAAATGATACGCTCAATAGACTTCTTAATGGCGAAGAGGTCTTCTTGCCAAAGTTTGATTTTGATGTAGGCACTAAGATATTCTCTAAGAAACCATTTAAGATAGATAAGAATGATGTAATCATCTTAGAGGGTATACATTGTCTTAATCCTATGCTTACACCTGATATATCTGTTGATGAGATTTTCAGAGTGTATATATCTGCACTTACAGAAGTGAGCATAGATAATGCCAATCGTATAGCCACATCAGATCTAAGACTTATAAGAAGACTTGTCAGAGATGCGAGAACTCGTAATACCAATCCTAAAGTAACTTTGAAGAGATGGAAGGATGTCCGTGTTGGCGAAGAGAATAATATATTCCCATTCCAGGAAGAAGCAGATGTCTTGTTCAACTCCGCACTTATCTATGAGTTCAGTGTCCTAAAGATCAAAGCTCTACCTATGCTTTACAAATTATCAGAAGATGCTGAAGTTGGCGAGACAGCAAAGAGGCTTATCAAGATGCTCAATTATTTCCTTGGAGTTGATACAGATATCATACCTAAACATTCTCTTATAAGAGAGTTTATAGGTGGCGGAGCACTTGATGTGGGTTAAAGTCAAAGCCTGATTAAAGAAGGTAATATTTTGAGAAATGATCGATTACAATATATTTTAAAGATTTGTTTTTTAGTTGCGATTGAGGCGATATTTTGTTTTACTCCACTCGGGTCTGTTCCTATAGGGCCTATAGTTGCAACTTTATCTGCAGTGCCGGTTATCATAGCGTCATTGACTTTCGGTGCCTATGCCGGTATGTTCTTGGGGTTTGTCTTTGGATTATTTAGTTTTATAGTTTGGACCTTTGTTATGCCAGCGCATCCTATGGCATTTATCTTTACACCTTTCGGGGAGTTCACAGAATATAAAGGCAATGTAGGAAGTCTTATCATATGTTTTTTGCCAAGAATACTTGTTGGACTAACTCCCGCCCTCACGATGAAACTTTTACACGGCAATGAATCCGTATCACATATGGTTATAGCTTCGGTCATAGGCAGCCTCACAAACACAGTTCTGGTTTTAACTTTTATCGCTTTATTTTTCGGCCACCAATATTCAACTATCATGGGCATGGGCATCCTAACAATACTTGGCACAACAGTTTTGACCAACGGCATCCCAGAGGCTATCGTCGCTGGTATCGTCTGCCCGCTAGTTACTAGAGTTATAAAAAAATTATAGGAGAAGGATATGAAGAAGATTATATTAAGCACATTGCTAGCAATAACATTTATGCACAATACTATTTTAGCGACGGCAATATATGGTGTTCAGCCGGCAACAAACAGTTCTTTGAATGTTTTGACTTATCAGGATTTTATTGTGCATGGCGACAATTCGATTTCCAATAATATGGCAGATAAAAACGTAGTTAGTTTCTTTAAATTGTTTGATTGGAAAAATACAAATTATATTGCTTACATAACATTTAAAGATGGTGATAATGCTTCTACAAATCGTGGGATATCATTTAATAGTAAATACGCTGATGTTATTGAAAAATATGGTAATGCTGAATTGAAAAAATATAGTTATGCAACTGATGAGGAACTTAAGATTTTTGTTGAACATGACCCAAGAAAGAATCCAGATGTTGATATATTAAATGACAATTATGCGTATGTAACTTATGGGACAGAATATGAGGGTCGGAAGGTTTATATAAGATTTTATTTTGATGAAAACAGCAAAGTAAAATTGTTAATGTATTATTTGTATAATAAATAATTCAGTGTTGATGAAAAAAGGTAAATTATATATAGTATCAACTCCTATCGGTAACCTCGATGACATTACCAACCGAGCGATAGATACACTTAAATTAGTAGATTTAATTGCAGCTGAAGACACAAGGCATACAAGAGAATTACTTAATCATTTTGATATAAAAACTAAGACAACTTCTTTGAACGAGCATACAGATGAGAAAAAGATAGATAGCCTTATCAAAGATCTGAAAGAAGGAAAAAATATAGCCCTTGTCTCAGATGCAGGAACTCCCATAATATCTGATCCAGGAGCAAAACTTACAAGGAAAGTAATTGCAAATGATATAGAGTTAACTGCAGTGCCAGGAGCTTGTGCGGCAATAAATGCACTTGTGATGAGTGGCATCGATGCCAAGGCATTTACCTTTATAGGATTTCTGCCAGAGGATAATAAGCATAGAAAAGAATTACTTTCAAAATATAAGAACGAAACTAATACGATGATATTTTATATATCATCACACAATCTAAAGAAAGATTTGAAATCACTTATTGAGACATTTGGAGAAGAGAGACTTGCATCTTTATCTCGTGAGATGACTAAGATTCATGAAGAAAATGTCAGAGATAGTCTTTCTTATATATCTAAGCACTTTGACAATAAAGATATAAAAGGCGAATTTGTACTTGTCGTTGAAGGCTTAGACAAAAATATATTAAAAGAAAGAACAATAAAGGATTGGCTCAGCATCAGTATAGATGAACACATGAAAGTCTACATTGATGCAGGACTTGATGAGAAAGAAGCCATGAAAAAAGTTGCTAAAGATAGAAATATAAAGAAAAACGATGTTTATAAGTTGTTAAAGACATAGTGGAGGTCACATGGTCAAGAAAAAGGAAAGCAAATCTAATAAAAAAGCGATAGAAAAGCTTGCAAAAAAGACTAAAAAGCCAGCTTCTAAGCCAACTAAACCAGCGAAGAAATCTAAAGTAGATGCTAAATCAAAGAAAAAAGATGTAAAAAAGAGCAAAGCTACTAGATCCACTAAGAAGCTAAAAGAAACTAAAAATATCTTTGATCCCACTTATGAACAAGAAGTAACATATGAAGATGATATAAAGGTTGAAGAAGAAAAGGATATAGATTTTAGTTTCAAGAAAGAAAAAGACCTTGAAAAAGAACTAACCAAGGAAGACGAATTTTTAGGCCTAGATTCTGATGAAGATGATGATGGTTATACAGAGAATGAAGAGAAGAAGGCGCTTCAAGGATTTGAGAAAGAAGATCCTTTTACTGGAGTTCCACTTGATGATAACGTAAAGATGTATCTTAAAGAGATAGGACAGTATGATCTTCTTACATCTGAGCAAGAAAGAAAACTTGCCAAAGAAAAACAAGATGCACAAGATCTTCTTAAAAAGAAAAATTTTGATAAGCTTTTAAATATTGACAAGGAGGCGGCTATAAAATTGCCACTTGATCCAGCTCGTGAGATAAAACTAACGCCAGATGAAATCAAAGTGATAAGAAAGGGCGAGCTTGCGCAGGAAGTGCTCATCAATAGAAATCTAAGACTTGTAGTTTCTATAGCAAAAAGATATATAGGCCATGGTTTATCGCTTCTTGATCTTATAGAAGAAGGAAATCTCGGTCTCATAAGAGGTATAGAGAAGTTCAACTATAAGAAAGGCTTTAAACTTTCGACTTATGTTACTTGGTGGATCCGCCAAGCAGTATCTCGTGCTCTTGCAGATCAGAGTAAGACCATAAGAATACCAGTTCACATGGTTGAAACAATCAATAGATTAAATAAAGTTAAAAAGAAACTCACTACAGAGCTTGGCTATGAACCATCTATAAAGCAAATAGCTAAAAAGATGAAGATGTCAGAAGAAAAGGTCGAGGAAGTTATGCAGATAGCGCTTGATCCTATATCGCTTGACAAACCTGTTGGAGATGAAGATGACTCAATAGTGGCAGACTTTATAGCAGATCAAAATGTAATGTCGCCTGAAAAGTATGCTGAGATGGTCATGCTCAAAGAACAGATTCAAAATCTTCTTTCAACTTTAAAGGATAGAGAGAAGAGAGTACTGACACTTCGCTTTGGTATAGATGATGATAGGCCAAGGACACTTGAAGAAGTTGGAAAAGAACTTAAAGTTACTAGGGAACGTATAAGACAGATAGAAGATAAGGCTCTCAGAAAATTAAAATTTAGGGCAAAGAACCTCCAAAACTACGCCGAATAGTCGTAGGGGGAAGATAGTCCAGTGGACTGTTTTCCACTGCGAGCCCGAATTAAAGGATGATTAGAATGAGAAAGTTTTTAAGAAAATATATTCTTGGTTTAATTATATTAACCATCTTCTCTGCCACCTCCTGCCAGATGGCTGAGTATGTCGAGCTAAAACAACCTGAGACAGAGCCACTTGTGACAATCGATGCAGGTTATGTGTCAAAAGAAGTTATCTCAACTCCTACTATAGATTTTAATGAAGTCTTTAACGAAAGCGAAGAGACAGTGGAAGAGGTTGAAGTGATCGAAGGAGTTGATACAGCAACATACAGTGAGCTGCTTATGGTTGACGAGACAGAAGTCATCACAAGCGCTGATACAGAGATAGATATAGAAGCCATAGAAGCTATGGGTCTCGGAAGTCAGACGACTGAAGAAACTGCAGAAGTTGAAGAAACTGCAGAAGTTAAGGAAACTGCGAGCCAGAAAGATGATAAAGTATATGATGGCGAACTTAATGTGATGAATTACCTTGGCAACTGGAAATACGGCAGGACTCCATGTGAGTGGATATTTGTTGAACCTAATACTCAACTTATATCAAACTATAGGCCTAATAGTTCAGTAAAATATTCTATAAATTCAAGAGTATCAAGTGGAGAAAAAGGCTGCTACATACCTATCTTCATAGAGACTGAGATGAAGGGCGATGGCTTTGATGCGAGATTCTATGTGTATGATGACTATACCAAGGGCAAGCCTGATGATATGCTCTTTAGCAATACTCTTGATTCACTTACATATCAAGGAAAAACTATAGAAGAGATACTTATGAGCTCTAAGAAATTATCTAAGACAAAAAATGGCATCTTAGTTGATCACAATAATTATATCAATATAGTATATGTTACAGATCTTGATAAAATTCTTGCATCAAAATAGTACGTAGGGGCGAGCTTTGCGAGCCCAGTAAAAAAACAACTATATAAAATAAATGATGACCAATAATAAAGTAAAAATAGTAATAGGGAGTCACGGCTCAGGGAAAAGCGATTGGATATACAATCGCTTTCTTAATATGTCAAGAAAAGAAGATGGCAAGATTGATTTTACTAAAAAGTTTTATCTTGTTGTGCCAGAGCAGGATACTAATGATAGACAAAGGTCTATGCTTGAGAAGGCCAGAGAGCTTGGTTTTGGCGCTGGTATCATGAATATCGATGTAGTTTCTTTTGACCGTATAGCACACAATGTCTTTGACATACTAGGTATTGAACCAGTAAGAGAGAGCGTAATCGACGATGATGTGAAGACGATGATCCTTACACTAGTGTTATCAAAACTAAGTAAAGAAGGCAGACTTCTATATTGCAATTCTTTGGTTGGAAAAGTAGGCTTTGCTACTAAACTAACTAAGGCCATGTCAGAGTTTTATGCCTATAATGTGACAGATGAGGATGTTGATAAGGTTTTGAACGACAGCATTAGTGATATATATAAAGATAGACTTACTGATTTGAAAAATATATTTAATGAGTTTAAGACGGTGCTTAGCGACCTTAATTTTTCTATAAAGGAAGATAAATACGACCTTTTAAATAAAAAAATATCAGAAGTAGATATATTTAATAATGCAGTAGTTGCATTTGATGGCTTTACTGGTTTTACGCCAATTCAGCTTGAAATATTTAAGAAGATAGCAAATGTATCAAGTGAAGTCTATGTGAATGTCGACATGAGAGATCCTGATGCGGCGAAAACAATCACTACGAATACTGTTCTTGACATGAATGATGTATTTTATCTTAGTAAGAAATTTGTGAAAGATATAATGAAGGCGACTGGTATAGTAGACGCGAAAGATATAGTGCTTGAAGAAAATATTCATAGAGAAAATTATAAATATAATGCTGACGACACAAAGCATAAGGCTGATCTACTGTTTTTAGAGAAAAGCCTTTATGAAAATGAGAACAATGTATACACAGAAAAGGTTGACAACATAGAGTGTTATGTTGCAGATAATGTCAAAGAAGAGGTTAGAAACGCAGTTGAAATAGTACTTAAACTTGTGAGAAAAGAGGGCTATAAGTATAATGACATTAGAATACTAGTATCAAGTGTCGATGATTATCGAGATCTTATAATTAAAACATTTGCAAAGTATAATATTCCACTTTTCATAGATGATAGTGAAAATGTTATCGGTTCACCATACATAGAGTGCATAAGGGCAGCTATAGATGTTGTGAATTTCGATTTTAATTATGACAGCGTCATGAGATATCTTGGCTCTGGCATCATTGAAAAGGACAAAAGCATATATGATTTCAATAACTTTTTGGTTAGACACGGAGTAAGAGGTTACGATAGATATAAGTTTGATGTAGATAGAATTATAAAAAATACTGACGAAGCAACTGAATCTATGTACCACAGTGTAGAGGTTGTCATGAATCGTTATATAGCTCCACTCATAAAGTTATATGAAGATATGCATGTGGAAGGTGGACAGAGTTTAGGAAGTTACATCACAGCACTGCAGACTTTTATAAAAAAAGTTGATCTAGATAGCGAAATTGATGCATTTGCAAAGGCCTTAAGTGAGTGTAGTGAGGTTGCTGATATAGAAAGGATAAGTCGTGTGATAGAATTAAGCAAGAAGGTCCTTGCTAGTACTATTAAAAATATCGCTACACTTGAACAATATAAAAAAGATAATGGCATAGAAACTTTTAATAACGTTGATGTAAACGAGTTTAAAAACATCCTTGACATAGGACTTTCAAGTAAAAGTTTAAAGAGTATACCATATTCGCTTGATCAAGTAGTTGTAGGCGATCTCACAAGGACCAGATTTGAAAATCCTAAGGTTGAGATTTTCCTTGGACTAAATGACAGCAAGGTGCCAAAAAGAAGTTCAGACTCTAATCTTATAGATGATACTATGAGGGATTTATTTTCTAAGGTAAAAGAGTTGTCACAGACGACAACTGAGACAGCTCTTAACCAAAGATTCTATATATATCTTGCCCTTACCAACCCAACAGACAAATTGATTCTATCTTATTCAAGGAGAACTAGGGATGGCGAGGCAGACGAAGAGTCGCAAGTTTTGTTTATGATAAGGTCGATGTATAAAGATCTAAAGACTAAGCATGTCTCATCTGATGATTTCACATTTTTCCGTAAGGAAGACCTATTCTCTTATATTGCAAGTAATGTCCAAAATATAAAAAAGCATTATGTTGTAGATGAAGATGGCAACCTTGTATATCATTTTGATGAAGAGACAGAAAAGAAAATATTAAAATCCGAAGTTGGATATAGGTATCTGAAAGATAATGATATGTTGAACGAATACGACGATGGCATATTATTTAATAGATTTTATGGTGAAGAGAAGAAGCTAGAAGCAAATATTAATGCGGATTTACTAAGTCTTAATGCGAATAATTATGAAACTTCAGCAACATCAGTAGAGAGTTATAATAGATGCCCATACAAATACTTTATGGAACACACACTCAAATTAAGAGAAGAAAAAAAATATGCTGTTGAGGCGTATGACATAGGAAACATTGCACATAAGGTGTTTGAGAATCTATTTAAGGATCCTAATATAGCAAAAGATACGAAAGAAGATGTAGCTAGACGGGTGGATGAAAGCCTGGATGAAGCATATCAGAGATATGATGTATTTAATGAGTTCAACAAAAATGACAAGGATTATTATGGTGCTAATAAACTAGAGTATATAAAATCAAGTATGAGAAAGCTCATGCATACAGCAAGTGATGTGCTTATTGATATAGCTAAGACATCAAAAAGCAAGGTGGATGGCTTGGAGCAGGATTTTAGCTATAACATAAGTGATGATGACAAGAAAAAGATTATGGTCGGAGGCAAGATTGATAGAATCGACATCTTAGAGGTTGATGGAGTGCCATATGTCAGTATTATTGATTACAAATCGGGCAAGAAGGATAAGATGATTAAGCCAAAGGATATAGAGAATGGTACTGATGTCCAGCTTACTCTTTATATGGATTATTGCCTCAATGACAAATATAAGAAAGATGGTGTTGAACCTGTATTTGTTGGTCTATTTTATTACTGGGTTGCCGATCCATATAATAGAATTGAGGGCGTCCTAACTCCTGAGATGTTAGAAGGTCAGGAAAAGAAAAAAGGCGGTCTTGGTGGTATTGCAAATGCAGAAAGAGAAGTCGTTGAAAGTGTATTTGACGGGGCAATAACTGTTTATGGTGGCAGGGGTAAATCGCAAACTTTTACAAAAGATGATTATAAAATAGCAAATGAATATATCTCTAGGGCTACACTAGATGAACGTATAACTACCATGAGAGAAAAAGTAATTGAAACAATCGATAATATGCATGATGGCGTTATATCAGCAAAATCAGAAGGGAACACTTGCAACTATTGTCCTTATAGCAATATATGTAAAAAGGAAAGAATTATTGCTGAAGAAGAGAGTTTAGACGAATAATGGATTATAATAAAGAACAAAAACAAGTAATCGAAGCAGATCTTAGTAAAAATATCTTAGTATCTGCAGCAGCAGGTTCCGGTAAGACGACAGTACTTACGGCGCGGATAATTAATCTACTGTCTAACGAAAATGCGAATCTAGCAGATGACATCTCGTTATCTGATATTTTGATTATGACATTTACAAGAAAAGCGACACGAGAGATGTCTAATCGTATAAGGAAGGCCTTAACCAAGAAGATGCAGGAGTCACAAGGAAGCCTAAAGTCAAAACTTGCTAAAGATCTAGCTACAATTCAAAATGCCAATATATTTACTATAGATGCATTTTGCAAGAGAATAGTTGATGAGAATTATACCTTGCTTGATAAGGATGATAGCCTTTATAAGGGTTTTGATCCTAATTACAGAATAGCCGACGAGAATGAGATGGCGGTTATAAAAGATGATATACTTTCTGATTTGCTCGAAGAGAGATATATAGACAGTGAGTACGCACATCTCTTTGATTCTTACATAGAGAAAAATGACGAAAGTAAAATTCGCAAACTTTTACTTGACGGCCTAGCAAAGATTTCCTGCATCCCGTGGCCATATAAATATCTAAGCAAATTTTGCGAGCCCGAAATTGACTCGGCCACTAATGTAAATGATATATTGTACATGAAACTTCTTCGTGAGTTTTATCTGAGAATCATAAATGAAAAGAATAAAAGAAGTCTATACGAGATAAGTGATTATGCCCACATAGCCCTTGATATCTTATATGATGAAGGATTATCACCAAGTGCTAGAGCTATAGCAGATAGATACAAATGTATATTTATAGATGAATATCAAGACACTAATTTTCTTCAAGAAAAGATACTTGAGGCAATATCAGATAATTTTAAGAAGAAAAATGTCTTCATGGTTGGTGATGTGAAGCAAAGTATATATAGATTTAGAAATGCCGAACCATCAATATTTGTAGATAAACTTAAGGCCTATAAAAAAACCAACCCTATTGGGAAAGCATTGACGCTTAACATAAATTATCGAAGTGGCAAAGAGATAATTGAATATGTCAATGATCTTTTTTCTAAAGTTATGACACATAATTATGGGGGTATAGATTATAGTGATGGACATGAGCTCTTGCCTACAGAAGAAGAGAGCAAAAGAGATTATATTGACGATAAAAAAGTAATAATAAGAGCTATATGCAAAAAAAGTGAGGTAGACGACGGAGATGAGAACACAAGTCAGAATAAAGATAAAGTAGCAAAAAAGAAACCAAAGAGTGATGATGACAACAAAATTAAGCATATAGGCGTAGAATATGAAGCACATTTTGTCGCTGATGAGATAGAAAGATTAGTTAAAGAGAAAAAATATAGATATAATCAGATTGTAATCCTAGTTAGAAAAGCAGCAGGCAATTCTAAAGTTTATTCTGATATTTTAAAACAGCATAGAATTCCTGTATATTCAGATGAGAAGTCTGGATTCTTTGGTAGGCTTGAAGTTAAACTCGTCATTGATATTCTTAATGTTATTGATAATCCAACCAAGAACATACCTCTGGCATCTGTATTGACCTCTGATATATATGGTCTAAATAATGATGAACTATCTTTTATCAAATTAGTACAACTTGATGGATTAAAAAGCGTAGTAAAAAACGCATCTAAAGAATCTCTTACAAGCATATCCTATGATAAGAATAAAAATATAGAATTAAACTTGTATGATGCTATGTTATATGCAAAAAATATCTATGATGGTTTAGATTCAGTATCAGAGGAAGAAAAAGATAATTTTAGTGCTAAAACAAAAAAGTATAACATAGATGGGGAGACATTCAAAAGAAAGGTAACGAGATTTTTCGACGATCTTGAAAACACAAAACTTAGATCACGTTATATGAAGATCAGCGACCTAATTGATTATATATATGAAAGATATAGGATCAAAGAAATAGTATCAGTTATGCCAGATGCTGAGCAAAGAGTTGCAAATCTAGAAGTATTATACGATTTTGCCACTCGTTTTGAAGGATTTTCGACTGTTAGCTTATTTAATTTTAATAGATATATAGAGAAGATTTCTGATATAGATAGAGATCAGGGACAGGCCAAAATTAACGATGAAAATGCCAACGCAGTTCGTATCATGACTATACACTCGGCGAAAGGCCTTCAATTTGATACAGTGTTCTTATGCGGATGCAATCAGCGATATAAAATGAATGAAGCAAGTGAAAAGGCCCCATATCAATTTGGAAACGATTATGGATTTGCGCTTGATTATTATGATGTCGACAAAAAGGTATTTTTTAATACAGACAAAAAGGAACTTCTTCGATCAGAAAAAGAAGATGAGATTAGACAAGAAGAACTTAGGATGTTGTATGTAGGACTAACTCGTGCAGTTAATAAACTTTATATAGTAGGCAATGTTCAAAAGAAAGGGCAGCAAGGGATCTATTTTAATAGACTTATGGAAAAGTATAGTGATCTTAAAGGTGAAGACCTGATAAAAGAAAATAAGACAAAGAAAACAAAAATGATCAAAAGAAGAGATGAAAATGAAGATGAAGAACTGGCAATAAAAAATATGAATTCATATTTTGATATAATAGTTAATTATCTCTCTGCAAAAGATACGCCATATTATAATTTCGAGATCGTGCCATACGAGATTAAAGATAGTAAGATAGTTGAAGAAGAGTTTGATCCATCTATTATAAGAGTTCGCGATAATGATGATCTGAAAATCGATTTAGAAGACACTTACCCATATAAGGGCTACCAAGAATTGCAACCAAAATTCTCCGTATCAGCCCTCAAGGAAGCAAGCCCGAAACATGCAGAGGTGAAGCATTGCAAGTTCGAAACACGTATGGGCGAGCTCAGCGAGCCCGACGTTGTAGCAACTCGTAGGGGGAAAACAGTCCAGTGGACTATTTTCCACTGCGAGCCCGACGGCAAAGCCACCCGTAGGGGCGAGCACTGCGAGCCCGACTATTACGAAGATATTGATGACGCAAGAGAAGAAAAGCGAGCATCTGATTCAACCGAATTAAACGGCGCCGATCTCGGCAATGCCTACCACCACTTTATGCAATATTTTGATTTTAGTACCGCGAGCCTGAATAGTAATGGTAAGTTTTATGAGGCTAGAATAGGCAAAGAAAAGATTGATTTATTTTTATCTACGAACCTCGGCCAAGAGATGAAGCAAGCCTATACCGACGGCACACTCCACCGCGAGCAGAAATTCATGAAACTCTTCAGCCAAAACGAGATAGATTCGCTTGTAGGGGGAAAACAGTCCAGTGGACTGTTTTCCACTACGAGCCCAAATGTTTTTGATGATAAATGTATCATAGTTCAAGGCATCATCGACGCCTTCTACATAAAAAAAGACAAGGACGGCAACGACTATATAGTCCTCCTTGATTACAAAACTGATGCAATAAAGAAGAAAATATCCGATGAAGAGAAATTTAGTCAAGAACTAATTGATAAATATAAAGTGCAATTAATCACTTATGCTAAAGTACTTGAAGACCTTACAGGCTATAAGGTAAAAGAAATATATATTTATTCATTCGCAATCAATAAAGCAGTAAGCATTCTTTAAGGATGAGCATTTAAACCTCGCATGAAGGAGTACACATGATTATTTCAGGTCTACAAAAAGTAACACTTCTAGACTACCCAGGTCACATTGCCTGCACCATTTTCTTTGGTAATTGTAACTTAAGATGTCCATTTTGTCACAACATGGAACTTGTGACTAACCCAGAACATTTTCCAAAGTTCACTAAAGAAGAAATTCTTGATTTTCTAAAAGAAAGAAAGGGCAAGTTGAATGGTGTAGCAATCACAGGAGGCGAGCCACTTTTAAATGTTGACATAGAAGACTTGCTTAAACCTATAAAAGAACTCGGTTATCCAATAAAGCTTGATACCAATGGCTTCTTTCCAGAGATGATAGAGAAATTGATTGATGATAACTTAGTTGATAAGTTTGCGATGGACATCAAAGCAGGCTTTACCAATTATGAGAAAGTAATCGGCGTGCACGAGTCTAGTGGCGAAGCCACCCGTAGGGGGAAAACAGTCCAGTGGACTGTTTTCCACTGCGAGCCCGTATTTATAGAGAAAGTTAAAAGATCAATTAATTTACTTATGACGAAAGCCTCTGACTACGAATTCCGCACAACCTGCGTCAAAGGCCTTCACACCGAAGCGGATTTTTATGAGATAAGAGATATGATAAAAGGCGCTAAGGAATATTATCTCCAAGATTATAAAGCGGCACCAGGTATGGAAGACCTACCTTTTAAACCATTTACACGAGAGGAACTCGAATCATTTGCAAAAATAGTAGAAGACGCTGTAGGAAAGGTCGAGATTAGAGGGGTTTAGTTGAGCGTTAGCAAAAAAGCATATTGCTAAAATATGTCTTTTTTCGTATAATATAGTTTATGAAGATAGGATTTATAGGTGCCGGCAACATGGCTACAGCCATCTTGACCGGCCTTTCAAAAACGCATATTGCCAAAGAAAATCAGATTTTTGTCTCTAATAGGTCTGAAGAGAAGCTTAAAGTTTTAGAAAAAAAGCATGGTTTTAAGACATCAACTGATAATTCATTTGTTTTAAAAAATGCGAAAGACATAGTTTTTATCTGCGTGAAGCCACAGGTATTTAATGAGATCGCGCAAAACTTAAAAAAGAGCATAACTAAAGACCAGTTGATAGTTTCTATAATGGCTGGTAAAACTATAGAGTATCTTGAAAAGGCACTTGGGACTAAGAATGTCGTTCGTGTCATGCCCAACACCCCATCACTTGTTGGTGCGGGTATAAGCGCTATTTCAGCAAGTGAAAAAGTAAAATCAAATAAAAAGTTTGACATGGTTTTAGAGATTATGAGAAGTTGCGGAGAAGCTGAAGTGGTCGATGAGAAATACATCAATGCTATAACGCAAGTATCAGGAGCTTCACCAGCTTGGATTTTCATGATGACAGAGGCTCTTGCTGATGGCGGAGTAGAATGCGGTCTTACTCGCGACCTGGCATATAAATTTGCAATGAATGCAGTATATGGTTCAGGGAAACTTGCAGTAGAAAAGTATAAAGATGATAAAACTCATCCGGGAGTTCTGAAAGACATGGTTACAAGCCCTGCAGGTACTACTATAGAAGGAGTGAGAGTTCTCGAAGAAAATGGTTTCCGCGGAGCCATCATCGATGCAGTCTTGCAATCTTACTCTCGCTCACTTGAATTATAGGAGAATATATGACTTACACATACAAACCAAAGGGTGTCTGCCCTAACAATATATCATTTGATATAGAAGGTGACAAAGTTACCAATATTAAATTTAGTGGTGGTTGCAACGGCAACTTAAAAGCTATCTCTAAACTTGTAGATGGGATGACTATCGACGAGATAGAGAAGAAGTTAAAAGGTAATACTTGCGGTTTTAAAGATACATCTTGTGCTGACCAACTCGCACTTGCAGTTAGGGAAGCATATGAAAAAGAAAACTCGTAGGGGCGAGCAATGATCGCCCGAATATTAGGAGGGATCTATGAAAGTTTACACAACGGACAAAATTAGAAATGTAGTTTTACTTGGGCATAGTGGTTCAGGAAAAACTTCTATGGTTGAGGCAATTGCTAAGATTGCTAAGATCACAGACAAGATGGGGTCTATAGATAGTGGTAACACTATATCAGACTTCGGAAAGGAAGAGCAGAAGAGAAAAATCTCATGTCAGACTTCTATCATTCCGCTTGAGTGGGATAGTAGGAAGATCAATATTATAGATACTCCAGGATTTTCTGATTTCATAGGTGAGGTTGAAGAAGCAGCTGGTATAGCCGATGCAGCAGTTATAGTTGTAAATGGCAAGTCAGGCATACAGGCTGGAACTCGCCGTGCTTGGGATATATGCGATAAATATAAGCTTCCAAGATTTATACATGTAACCAATATGGATGATGATAATGCATCATTTAGACAGGTTGTAGAAGATGCGGTAGCAATATTTGGCAAGAAGGTAGCCCCTGTAAATCTCCCTATTCGTGAGAACGAGAAGTTTGTCGGCTATGTCAATGTTATCTCAAAAAAAGCTTATAAGTGGCAAGGTGACGAAGCGGTAGAATGCGAAGTCCCAGAATATAATAAAGAGTATCTTGAGCAGTATCATGCTCAACTCGTAGAATCTGTAGCAGAGACTTCAGAAGAGATGATGAATAGGTATTTTGCTGGTGAAGAGTTCTCAGAATTTGAGATAAGATCAGCTCTTAAAAATAATGTCTGCAATGGATCTATAGTTCTTGTTGGTATGGGTTCTAATATGTCAGCTCATGGCATATATACAACTCTTGATGATATTATAAAATATTTCCCTTCACCAGATCAGAAGGAATTAAATGGTATCAACAAAAATACTAATGAACTTGTTGGTCTTAACTATGATTTCTCAAAACAAAAATCAGCATATGTATTTAAGACTATGGTTGACCCATATATAGGTAGATACTCATTTATAAAAGTATGCTCTGGCGTTCTTAAAACAGATGACACTTTATACAATGTAACAAGAGAAGAAGAATTTAAGATTGGAAAGATATATGTATTATCTGGCAACAAGGCGCAGGAAGTATTTGAACTTCATGCAGGCGATATAGGAGCACTTGCTAAACTTCAAAACACAAAGACTGGTGATTCACTTGCAACGAAAGCACTCCCTGTTATGTTTGCTAAGACTGAGATTTCAAAACCTTACACATATAAAGCATATCGTGCAAAAGAGAAAGGCGAGATAGATAAACTTGCTCAGGCTCTTGCAAAACTTTGCGAAGAAGATTTAACTCTTAAGTCAGTAAATGACACAGCAAATCATCAGATGCTTCTTTATGGTATAGGTAATATGCAACTTGATGTAGTTGCAAGTAGACTTCTCAATGAATATAAAGTTGAGATAGTTTTAGAAGAACCAAGAGTTGCGTTTAAAGAGACTATAAGAAAAACTTCTGATGTAGAGTATAAGCATAAAAAACAATCAGGTGGTCATGGTCAATATGGTCATGTCAAGATGAGATTCTCACCATCTAATGATTTTGATAATGCATTTGATTTCGGAACAGAGGTTGTAGGTGGAGCAGTTCCTAAGAACTATTTCCCTGCAGTTGAGAAAGGCCTTGTTGAATGTTGCGAGAGAGGACCACTTGCTGGTTATCCTGTAGTAGGTATAAAAGCAGTGCTTTATGATGGATCATATCATGAGGTTGATTCATCTGAAATGGCATTTAAGATGGCTACTATTGGTGCATTCAAAGATGGATTTATGAAAGCAAGTCCATGTCTACTTGAGCCTATAGTTACTATGAGAGTTATAGTTGATGATAAGTATACAGGTGATGTTATAGGCGATCTCACAAAACGTAGAGGCAGAGTTCTTGGTATGAACCCTACTGCTGATAAAAAGACTCAAGTTGAAGCGGAAGTTCCACAGATGGAGATATATGATTACATCACCACCTTAAGCTCTATGACTGGTGGTACAGGCACATTCTCATATGAGTTTGCCCGTTATGAAGAAGCTCCAAAAGACATCTGTGACAAGGAAGTAGAAAAGGCAAAAGCCCTCAGAGAAGCTGAAAAGGACGAATAAAGAAAGAAAATACAGGTTTTTATAATTAGCACTCAGCACTTGACATTGCTAACAAACTATGTTATAATGCCCTATGTAGTTGATAGGGCATTTTATTTTAAACTAATATAGGGGCGCCCGAAGGAGGATAAAATATATGAAATTAAAACCATTATTTGACAAAGTTGTACTTGAGCAAAAAAAGCAAGAAGAGAAAACAGCATCTGGTATAGTTTTACCAGGAAACGATAAAGAGATGCCAATGCAGGGAAAGGTAGTAGCAGTAGGACCTGGCGGCATGGTAGATGGCAATGAAGTTAAGATGGAAGTTAAAGTAGGACAGGATGTTATCTATAGCAAATATTCTGGCTCAGAAGTTGAGATAGATAAAGTAAAATATGTCATCTTAAAACAAAGTGATATATTAGCTATTGTAGAATAGCTGTAAATGAAAAAAATAAGTATAAGGTGTCGAAAGTGCGAAAGCACATTGTAGGGGGAAAATAGTCCGGTGGATTGTTTTCCACTGCGAACCCGAAGGAGGTAAAAAGTTATGGCAAAGGAATTAAAATATGGCGTAGAAGCCAGAGAGGCCTTAAAGAAAGGCGTTGACCAAGTTGTAAAAGCAGTATCTATAACACTTGGACCAAAGGGAAGAAACGTTGTTATAGATAAATCATATGGTGCACCACAGATCATCAATGATGGTGTAACTATAGCTAAAGAGATAGAGTTAAAAGATGAATTTGAAAATATGGGTGCTCAACTTGTTAAAGAAGTTGCAAGCAAGACAAATGATGTAGCAGGTGATGGAACTACTACAGCTACAGTTCTTGCAGGTGCACTTATTGATGAAGGATTTAAGAATCTTGCAGCAGGTGCAAACCCAATTATCTTAAGAAAGGGGATAAAGAAGGCTGTCGACACAGTTGTTGAGTCTATAAAGAAGCAATCAACACCTGTTGGTGGCAAAGATCAGATAGCAAAAGTAGCAGCCATCTCTTCAGGAGACGAGGAAGTTGGAACTATGGTTGCTGATGCTATGGAGAAGGTATCTAAAGATGGCGTCATCACTATAGAAGAATCTAAGACTATGAAGACAGAACTTGACCTTGTTGAAGGTATGAAGTTTGATAGAGGTTACCTAAGCCCATATATGTGCACAGATATGGAGAAGATGGAATGTAATCTTGAAGACCCATATATCTTCATCACAGACAAGAAGATATCTAATATCCAAGATATCTTACCACTTCTTGAAGAAGTAGTAAAATCAGGATCTAAACTCCTTATCATTGCAGAAGATATAGAGGGTGAAGCACTTACTACACTTATAGTCAATAAACTTCGTGGCACATTCAATGTATGTGCAGTTAAGGCACCAGGCTACGGCGATAGAAGAAAAGAGATGCTTCAAGATATAGCAATTCTTACTGGCGGAAAGGTAATAAGTGAAGAACTTGGCCTTGAACTTAAGAAAGCAACTATGGCTGATTGCGGTAAGTCAAAATCAGTTAAGATCACTAAAGACGATACGATAATCGTTGATGGTCTTGGCGATAAGCAGATGATTAAAGATAGAGTAGGACAGATCAGAGCTCAGATCTCTACTACTACATCAGATTTTGATAAAGAGAAGCTTCAAGAGCGTCTTGCAAAACTCGCTGGTGGAGTTGCAGTCATCAAAGTTGGCGCAACAACTGAGACTGAGATGAAAGAAGCAAAACTCCGTATGGAAGATGCTTTAAATAGTACTCGTGCAGCAGTAGAAGAAGGTATAGTAGCAGGTGGTGGTTCAGCTTATATCCACGCTATACCAGAAGTGGAGAAGCTTGTAGCATCACTTGAAGGTGATGAGAAGACTGGTGCTAAGGTCGTACTTAAGGCTCTTACAGCACCACTTTACACTATAGCAACTAATTCAGGTTATGATGGATCTGTAGTTGTAGAGAAAGTAAAGCATGAGAAAGATGGAGTAGGATTTGATGCTTATAAAGAAGAATATGTAGATATGGTAAAATCAGGAATCATTGATCCAGCTAAGGTTACTAGATCTGCTATACAAAATGCATCATCTATAGCTGCATCACTTCTTACTACAGAATCAGTAGTAGCTGATATCAAAGAACCAACTCCTCCTATGCCAGCAGGTGGCGGCATGGGTGGCATGGGCGGAATGATGTAATTAGATCTGCCTCAATAATTTGTCAGCAAAGATTGTCTTATTAATAATAGGAGCGAGTGTGAAACCACCGCTCTTATTTTTTTTGACGGCAGGGTTATTTTTATATTTTTCTATAAAAGCCCTATATGATGCAGGAGCAAAACTCATGAGAAAAGGTATTTTTATATATTTGAGTAAGGACTTACCATTTTCATTAACGCCCAATATATGTATATAACTAATGTTTTTTACTCTACTATTTTCTTTAGTTTTTGTAGGGGGAAAACAGTCCAGTGGACTGTTTTCCACTGCGAGCCCGCTGTTTTTCATGTCATCTTTTTTTATATCAAAAATTATATTGAAAAAAAGTCTCTTTATATTTGCGAGTGTCCTATTCTTAGTATTAAGCGATCTTGCCCGTTCTTCAAAACTCATATCTATATCAGAGGTTTTAAGTATAGCATTTCTCATATCAGTGGTCATAAGATATATGTCATCAAGAATATTATCTTTCTTATCACAGGCTGTAGTTTTGGCATATAGAAGTTTGTAATTCAATATAGAAGAAAAATCATCACAAGTAATTTTATTTTTCATCTTTAAGCGAAGTTCTGATGCAGTAGGTAGGTCGTCCTTCCTTTCTATAGCAATAGGTCTTATCTTGCTTTTTAATTCATTAAGTGATTTTAGATATTCAACTGCAAGTATGTCATTTGGAGAGAGGTCAGTACCATAGGCTAGACCCATAGCCTTCGCATATGACTTCCCTTCCCTCAAACTCCTTTTTACAATTCTGTTAAAATCACTTGTAGTAGCGAAGCAAGCACAATCACTCGTAGGGGCGATGTATGAGCCCTCACTCGTAGGGTGAGCGCCCGAGCGCAGCGACAAAGTGCCCTTGGGGTGCACTGCGAGCTCGCTTAATCTATCTATATCAGCAATCTTAGACCCAAAAACAAGATAGTCGATGAACTTAAGCTCATCAAGTATCCTTACTGCAGAGTCCGCAAAATATCTTGCAGAAGAGAGACTCGCATAAAGTGGTAATTCTATAACAAGGTCGACTCCGTGCGATATAAGATCTCTAGTTCTTTTTTCTTTATCATATACAGCAGGTTCGCCTCTTTGCACAAAGTTTCCTGACATAACTGCTACGATTATGTCAGCATGTTTTCTGCACTCTTTTATAAGTCTTATATGCCCTTTGTGGAAAGGGTTGCACTCTACTATAATCCCTGCAACTTTCTTTTTTTCACCATTTATGCTTAACATACCTATATTATACTAAATATATGTAATTTTTGCTAATTTTGTGTTATAATAAATAGTTGAGCGTATGAATAGATATAAAGAAGAATATAGTAGGCGCACTAATCGTCCAGGTGATGGGATACTCATTGCTAGGATTTTAGTGTCGTTTTTCGTTATAGTAGTGTCAATAGCCGCTATATATGTAGTGGTTAGGAAGGTGATGGATATTAAGATTTTAGAGAAGATAAGCCTTCAGCCTGAAACTCATGACAGTATCAGCATCACAACTGACACTAACTCAGGAAGTTCACTTTTTATTACTGATGACAAGGGCCTTAGATTTAGAAAAGAGGATAAGTCATTTGCGAGGGAAGAGTGGATAGAGAAAAATGGAGAGCTATTCTACTTTGACACTGCAGGGTATGGCTTAAATGGAGAACTTAAAAATGAAGGTCAAGTATATCATTTTGAAAATGGTAAACTAAAAAATATAACAAGAGATACATCTTATGTATATAGATCGGACGATGACCTTTTTAGTAGCGTTCGATCTGCAGAATACCTTGTATGGCTTGAAGATTCTGAAAAGACGGGTAATTTCTATCCTATAAAATATTCTCTCATCAATGGAGATGAGACTGATTATCTTGGTACAGAAGCAGATAAGCAATATGCAAGCCCCAATATGATTAAGATATTTAGGAGCGACATCTATTATCTTGCAGTTGGTGGAGGGGATGGTGTGTCAGGGAGACTTTATAGGATGAGACCAGGTGCCATACATAAAGAGTCAACAGGTGTAGGAGTCACAGGTTATATAGTGTTATCTGATGATGTCATATATTATTCTGATGGCGATAATGTTATGAAGGTTCATAGTTGGAAAGACATAGAATTAAAACTTCCAGATTATGAAGAGTTAAATGAAAATGGTGATATAGTTATGAAACTTGCTACGCCATCTGAATATGATATAGTTAATGAGAAGGGAGAGACTTTGGCGGTTGATGTTAGTGCCCTTCCTACTCCTGATTTTGTGATAGAGACAGAATCGACAGCGGATTTATCTAATCTTCCTATAGCCGAGAAAGAAACCACAATAAGTAATAGCGAGACAATAGGACAAGTAGTTCCTGTGATAGGTGGTGTAAAAGAAGCAGATACAAGTGATCAAAAGGCGCCACAAGTAGTTGAGATAGAGGCACCACAATAATGATATACTATATAATGGGAAAATCAGCATCTGGCAAAGATACTTTATATAAGAGGCTTCTTGATGCAAAACTTGATTTGAGGATTATTCCTATATACACCACTCGTCCAAAAAGAGATGGTGAGATGGAAGGCCACGAATATCATTTTGTTGATGAGAGATACATTGAAGATAATGCGTCTAAAGTAATAGAAAAAAGAGTGTATGATACTATATTTGGACCATGGATTTATGCAACGATTGACGATGGAAGTATAGTTGATGAGCATAATTATCTTATGATAGGAACGCTTGAATCTTATGTCGCTGTGAGAGATTACTATGGCAAAGATAAGGTATATCCA
>DGGU01000040.1 GCA_002392345.1 Lachnospiraceae bacterium UBA3866 | reverse complement strand
AATAGATGATTATTATAAAGGTATAGACATATATAAGAATGATCTCAGATATCTTAAAGATGAGATAGGTAAGTGCACTTATAGAGAGTACACTACAGGGTTTTATTTTGGAAAACCAGATGAAACTACACAAATATATGATAATAGCACATATATTAAAGGTGCAACTTTATATGGTATAGTTGATAGAGTTGAAAATGATTTTGCTTATTTTGAACAGAAAAATAAATTTAGTGTTGGTGATACTTTGATTGCTATGAAACCAGATTTTACTAATTTGGAAGTTAAAGTTATGGCTATATATGATGAAGAGACAGGAAAGGCACTTGAGAGTTGTGCTCATGCTAAAGAAAAACTTAAAGTGCAATTTGATAAGAGATTAGAGGCGACGGATGTACTTAGATCAATTAATTAATTTTATAAAAAAGAGTATATTTATAATTCTGGCGATATTAATATTAATGTATCTTGTTTTTTGCGATGCTGTGATGTCTATAAGTATGTCTATGAATCTATGTTTTTTGACGGCAGTGGTGCTCCTTGTATTACTACAATATTGCATCAATAATCCAATAGACGAAGAAGAGTCTGAACCATCTTTTTTCCGTATGTTTATAAAGGTTGCAACAACTTTATTTTTTTCCATGTTTATCATCCTTACTGCTTTCAATGTGCTATATCCTAAGAATCAGATAGATGTTGATGCAAGTGGTGAGTATGATTATATCATAGTATTCGGCGCTGGAATCTCGAATGGCAAAACCGTGATTATGAATTCAAGACTTGATAATGCTATCGAGTATGCGAAAGTCTATCGTAGATGTAAGTTTGTCTTAACGGGTGCGAAGGGAGCAACGGAGCCCATGGAAGAAGCCATATATATGCAAAATTATATGGTGGAAAGAGGGATCAAAGATTCTCTAATCATTGTAGATCCATATTCTGTCAATACTAATGAAAACATCTTAAATTCTCTTACGCTGATAAGAAAAGATGTCTTCCGTAGAAATCCAAGAGATCATATAATTACAAGACCTTTTAAAAGTGATGATGATAAGTTCGATTTAGATTTCTTAAATATAGGATTTATGTCAAGTGATTTTCATCTTACGAGAATTAATCTAATGGCAAAAAAATACGGTATATATAAACCTTATGACATATCTTGCAAGACTGATATACTGTATAGACCATATCTATATATAAGGGAGGATTTAAGTCTTATTAAGGCTTTGGTTCTTAATGAGTTAAAATTTTAGATGTTTATAATTAACGAGAAAAATGAGTTGAATTATGAGATACTATCAACTGAATTTATAGATGAATTAAAACTTGAGATAGTGGAACTTAAACATAGAAAAACCAATGCGAAAATAGTTCTCATGATTTGCGATGATAAGAATAGAGTTTTCAATATAGCATTTAAAACCCCTGTCGAGAATAGCAAGGGTACGCCGCATATATTAGAACATTCAGTTCTTTGTGGATCAAGAAAGTATAATGTGAAAGACCCATTTATCGAACTTGCTAAGAGTAGCATGAATACTTTTTTAAATGCTATGACCTTCCCAGATAAGACTTGTTATCCTATAGCATCAGCCAATCTTAAAGATTTTCATAATCTGATGGATGTGTATCTTGATGCTGTTTTTTATCCAAATGCAATTAAAAATGATAAAATACTTAGCCAAGAAGGCTGGCACTATGAGATAGATAATGTTAATGACGACCTAAAAGTCAACGGAGTCGTTTTAAATGAGATGAAAGGGGTATATTCTAACCCTGACGACATACTTGAATCAGGTATACTTAAAAATCTATATGGCGGAACTAATTATGCTTATGATTATGGAGGCAATCCAAGTGAGATTATAGAACTAAGTTTTGATGAGTTTAGAGAGTTCCATAGAAAATATTATTCACCATCCAATGCCATCATATATCTATATGGAAAACTTGACTATAATTATGAGCTATCAAAATTACATGACGATTATCTAGTTGATTTTGATTATACAGTGGTAGATGCTAGATTTTTAGAGGTAGAGAATGTAAAAAGAGATAACGAACTTATATCATATTATAATGTTGATAATGAAGATACAAGAGATAAAGCTTATATAGCTTATAGTTTCGCAATAGATAAAGATAAGACAAACTTAAATAAAATAGTTATACAGATCCTTGATTATATATTATTCTCGTCAGAGTCTGCAATTGTTAGGAATAGACTGCTTGAACTTGGGCTTGGTGAATCTATATATACGATGAATGAATATAGTGTGAAAGATGCTTTCTATAGTATCATTGCACAAAACATAGATGAGTCAAAGAAAAAACAACTACTTGATACGATAATTTCCTCTATTAATGAATTATTAGACAAGGGTATAGATGTAGTAAAACTTAAATCTGCGATTAACATAATACACTTTAATTATGCAGAAGGAGAGTATGGCAGGATGCCAAAGGGTCTTGTATATACTTTAACATCCCTTGAGACTTACCCATATGATAAAGGCATCGCTAACCTAATAAAGTATAAAGACGCTTTTGATTATATAGAGGGGATAGATCTTGGTGATAAGAACAATATATTTTACAAAACCTTAAAATCTATATTTATAGATAATGAGCATCGAGTTATCAATGTGCTACTCCCACAGTATGGATTATTAAAAGAGAAAGATGAGAAATTGAAAAAGGTTTTAGAGGGACGAAAAGCATCTTTTGATAAGGCAAAGCTTAATGAGTGCATAGATAAGTGTAAGGCTTTAAAATTGTATCAGGCTGAAAAAGATTCGGTAGAGGCGTTAAGCTGCATACCTACATTAAGACTAAGTGACCTTGAAGAGGCAGACTCTTATATAGCTTATAATGTAAAAAAGGTAGAAGACACAGCAGCTATCATAACTTATGATAACGATAGAGAAGTTGTATATATGGATATGAGGTTTGACATTACAGACTTATCGAAGACAGAACTTTATATCTTTTCTATCATAAGTATGGTTCTTTCAAAGATTGATCTTAAAGATATGTCATATATAGAACTTGATAACTATATTGCTATGAATTCTGGTGGTATAGAAGTTAAGTCTGATGTATATGAGAAAAAATTATATTTCACTATATCAGTTAAATCACTTTATAATAAGTGTAATGATGGACTTGACATCATCTATAAACTTATAACTCGCGCAACATTTGATGACTATAACCGTATTAATCTCTTAATTAATGAATCGAAGGCTAGTGAACTTTTGAGTATATTATCAGCAGGACATATCTCTGCAATTACAAGAGCGGAGTCTAACCTAACTTTTTCGAGTTCAATTCTTGATAAGATATCTCATACTGGTATAGCAAGGCATAAGTTCATAGAGTGCCTAGCTGAAACCTATGTGAAAAATAATTCACTTTTTAATGAGGCGATTACTCTACTTTTTAAGAAATTGATAGGAAAGGCGAGGATATATTCTGCTTCTTTAAGTGACAAGTATAAGAGAGAAGTTTTTGAGGCGCTTGATAGACACGAGAATAAGATTAAAACTTATATTAAAGATTACACATTTGATGATAAAGATAAGGCAAGACTAGACTCATGCCTTTCTGAGATTGAGCATATTATACCATTTGACTCATTTGACAAGAAAATTAAGAAAGAAGCGATACTTATACCAAGTGATGTCAATTTTGTTGCAATAGCTAACTCTTTCGAAAAAGATAGATTTTCGGGGAAACTTAATTTGCTGAAAACTTTATTTAACTATGAGTATCTATGGACCAATATAAGAGTTCTTGGCGGAGCATATGGATGTATGTCGTTTTTTAAGAGATCTGGCAATTATCTTTTTACATCTTATCGTGACCCTAATCTTAAAAAAACTAATGAAGTTTTTAATGGCATCTATGATTATCTAAAGGATATAAAGATGTCATATGACACACTAGAAAAATATATCATAGGGTCTATCGGCCAATATGATAATCCTATAAGTATATTTGACGACTATAAGAAAAATGTAGCAGCATATTTCAATGAAGTCGATGATTCTATTGTAAGAAGTGAAAGAAAATCGCTTGTCAATATGAAGTTAGATGATTTTAAAGACATATCAAGTATATTTAGCGATATAAAAGAATCAGATGCATGTGCTTTGATTAGCGAAAAAATGGAATCTGAAGCTAAGAGTATATATGACAGTGTATGGAAACTAGCGGAATAAATTTTAAAAGTGGTTTTGTGTCTATCATAGGTCTCCCAAACGCAGGGAAATCAACCTTTTTAAATTCTGTAATCAATGAGAAGATAGCTATCACATCTAGGAAACCTCAGACAACCAGGAGAAATCTTAAAGGTATATATAATGACGAAGACTCTCAGATAGTATTTGTTGATACACCAGGGGTTAATGAAGGAAAGACTATACTTGATGATTATATGGCAAAATCAGTCAAGGCTTCAATCGATAGCATAGACCTTATAATAGTTATAGTTGATATCAACACTTATAATGATGATAATTATTATAAGCTGATTGAGATATTAAAAAAACAAAAGACAAAAAAGATATTAATAATCAATAAGATAGATGCCTATACTCACGATGTGGATGAGGCAAAGAAAGAGATAATAAGTAGATTTGGTGAGAACATAATCTTTGACAAAGTATTAGCTATATCTGCATTAAAGAAAAGACATATTAAAGAAGTGATAGAGTGTGTAAAAGAGTACCTTGTGGAGGGGGTGCAATATTACGATAAAGAATATATTACTGATGAACCAACTAAAAAGATAGTAGCAGATATGATAAGGATGCACTGCCTATATAAATTGAGCAAAGAGATACCGCATAGTCTTGATGTAACTGTAGATAGTATGAAGTTATCAAGGTCTAAATGCATGAATATTAATGCTACTATAATCTGCGATAAAGATGCTCATAAGAAGATAATCATTGGAACAGGTGGTCAGATGATTAAAAACATAGGCACTGGTGCAAGAATAAGTATCGAGAAGTTCCTTGATCAGAAAGTCAACCTTAAACTCAATGTAGTAGTTAAAAATAATTGGCGAAATGAGAAGTCGATGCTTGCTAATTTTGGCTATGACTTTAGTAAAATATAGTATGGGGTCTTCAGATCTTAAAAAGTTAAATGCAGTTGTTATAGCTGATAATAACTACAAAGAATATGATAAACTCTTCACACTTTTCACTAATGAACTTGGGAAGATAAGGGCATATGCCTTTAATATAAGAAGGGAGCATTCAAAGAAAATAGGTTTACTTAGGCTATTTTCATTTTGCGAAGTTGATCTAAAGTCAAGTGGTGATAGTTATAGTCTGGTAGATGCCAAAATTGTAGATAGCTTTGAAGGACTAACTCGTGATTATGAGACTATGTGTTATGCATCGTACTTTGTAGAACTTGTAGATTATTTTTCTTTCGAGAACATAGAAGGCGATGATGTACTGAGACTTCTATATTACACTTTTAAGGCTTTGGAAAAAGAAGCGATAGACAAGAAACTTATAAAAAGTGTCTTTGAATTAAAACTACTAAAATATCAAGGTGAATATATAACGAGTGATGAACTCCACATCGATAATGCTACTTTAAGATATACTTGGGACTATGTGATTAATGCTGAATCAAAGGATCTATATAAGTTTAAACTAACTGATGAGATGTATAGGATGTTTCGAGATGAAGTTGATAGAGAGCTTAAGTTAAGGGTTTCTAAGAAATTTAAATCATTGGATAAATTGCCTTTATGAAGTGCCACGAGAGTTTCAAAGAATTTATAGCGACAAGCAAACATTATAAAGAGATGCAAGATTTTGTATCTAAAAGTCATGATCTCTGCCCAGAACCTAAGAATGTATTTAGATTTTTTAGTAACGATGTAAGCAATGCAAAATGTGTAATTTTAGGAATGGATCCTTATCCTGCAACATATAAGTGTGGTGCAATGGATAAGCCTATAGCAACGGGAAGGTCTTTTGAGGTTGCAAATATTAGATTTTGGACTGATAAGTATAGGCAGACTTCACTTGCCAATATCTTCAAATCACTTATATATATGAAGACAGGAAAGATCTATACTATAGAGGAATTAAGAAAGAAGATTAATAAGGATAATTTCCGGTACATAGATATCCATGATTGGTTTGATGCGATGGAAGAAGAGGGAGTTATATTTTTAAATGCAACTCTTACGACACTTAAGAATAAATCTGATGCTCATTCTAAAATCTGGGAAGGTTTTATGGATGAGTTGCTTAGATATATGGTTGCAGTGAATAAGGACTTGATCTGGCTCATATGGGGGACCAAAGCCTTAAACCGAGTTAAAGATATAGTTGATAGAAAGCATATAATCTATACTTGCCATCCTGCTACGAGAGTCAATAACACATTTGTAAAAGATTGCCCATTTAAAAAAATTAAAATAATTAATTGGACATAAAGGTGTAGTATAGTTAGCCATCAAAATCTTTGGAGATAAAGCATGAAAAACAGTATTAAAAAATTTGCCATTATATCTCTTTTTGGCGCAATCAGTGGAGTTCTGATGTTTTTTGATTTTCCCTTACCTATTGCACCAAGTTTTATGAAGATGGACTTATCTGAACTACCAGTAATGGTTGGCGGTTTTTTACTTGGACCAATCGCTTCTGTAGTTATAGCAGTTATTAAAGTTGCTATAAAATTTGTATTAAAAGGCACATCTACTATGTTTCTTGGTGAACTTGCCAATCTTATAGGAAGTATCATGTATGCACTTCCAGCAAGTATCATATATATTAAACTTAAGAATAAAAGGAGAGCTATAATAGGACTTACAGTTGGAACGATTCTTTCAAGCCTAGCTTGCACCATGTGTAATGCACTATTCTTGTTTCCATTATATATGAATGTATTTCATATGAGTGAGGAAACTATTATAGGCATGTGCAAAGCCATATTTCCATTCATTGATAGTATGACTAAGGTTATGTTTTTATCTGTATTTCCGTTTAACATAGTGAAATTTGGTATTACTTCTATAATTACATATATATTTTATAAGAGGATTTCGAAAATAATCAAAAAAGTTATAGATTAGATAGTAACCTTTGATGAAAAATATTGAGAAAACATATAAGATTATAACCTTCGGGTGCCAGATGAATGCAAGAGATAGTGAAAAACTTGCAGGAGTTTTAGAAAAGAAGGGCTATACGGAAGGAATAGATGAAGAGACTTCTGATATAGTTATATTTAATACTTGCACAGTCCGTGAAAATGCAAATAAAAGGCTTTATGGAAGAGTTGGACATCTTAAAAAATCTTGTGCTGAAAATAGAGATAAGATAGTCGGTATATGTGGCTGTATGATGCAGGAAACTGATGAAGTTGAGACTATCAAAAAAAAATATCCGCACGTAAAGCTTATCTTCGGGACGCATAATATAGATGAATTTGAAAAATTAATTGATAAGGTTCTGAAAGATAATGAGAGAATTATTGAAGTTCTTGATAAGGCAGATGGTATAGAAAAAGACATGCCATCAAAAAGAGTTTATCCTTTTAAGTGTGGTGTCAATATAATGTATGGCTGTGATAATTTCTGTACCTACTGTATAGTGCCATATGTTAGAGGAAGAGAACGAAGTAGGACAGCAAAAAGTATCATTGATGAGATAAAAAGAGATGTAGATGATGGCGTAGTCGAGGTGATGCTTCTTGGCCAAAATGTCAATTCGTATAAAGGGAAGCTCGATGATGACAGTGACAAAGTTTTGACATTCCCAGAACTTCTGTCGATGGTCTGCAAAGTGGATGGCCTTAAGAGAGTTCGTTTTATGACATCTCACCCAAAAGATCTTTCGGATGAACTTATAGATGTAATTCGCGATAATAATAATTGCTGCAAGCACATTCATCTTCCTGTGCAATCAGGTTCTGATAGGATACTTGAAAGCATGAATAGACATTATACTAAAGAAAAATATCTAAGTATAGTTGATAAGATTAGACGCGAGTTACCTGATGTGGCTATAACGACTGATGTAATAGTTGGATTTCCAGGTGAGACAGAAGATGATTTTAATGAGACCATAGACCTTATAGAAAAGGTTAATTTCGACTCAGTATTCACATTTGAGTATTCGAAAAGAACTGGGACGAAGGCGGCAAGCATGGATAATCAGGTAGACGTAGTTATTGTCAAAAAAAGATTTGATAGACTTCTTAAGACTGTAGAGAAAAACTCAAGATATAACTCAGAGAAGTATGTTGGAAGAGTGATGGATGTGTTAGTTGAGTCGAAAGATCGAGACATGGGTAAACTCACAGGAAGACTTAGCAATAATTATCTTGTGCATTTTGAAGGAGATGAAAGTCTAATTGGCAGTATAATAGATGTGAAACTTATGAAGGCGTGTGGATTTTATTTTGAAGGTGAAAAATGCTAATAGATGATTTGAAAATTGAAGATTCTGAAAATCTGTCTCCGATGATGAAGCAGTACTTTGAAGTTCGTGATAACTATAAAGACTCTATAGTTTTTTTTAGAGTCGGTGATTTCTATGAGACATTTTTTGATCAGGCTAAGCTTGTAAGTAAGTCACTCAATCTAGTATTGACCGGTAAGGAATGCGGCTTAAGCGAGAGAGCGCCTATGTGCGGTGTTCCATATCATGCTGTAGATATATACATGTCAAAACTTGTAAAGCTTGGATATAAAGTTGCTATAGCGGAGCAGGTTGAAGACCCTAAGACCGCTAAGGGCATAGTGAAAAGGGAAGTTACTCGCATAATTACACCAGGGACAGTTCTTGCCACCGAGTATCTTGATGATAAAGTCAATAATTATATTATATCTATATATTTCTCTAAGGGAAAGTTCGGTATATCTTTACTTGACTTTTCTACAGGTGACTTCTTTATAAGCGATGTGAGTGATACAAAATCTATTGAAGATATATTTACAAAATATGAACCAAAAGAAGTTCTCATCAATGCCAATATTATTAATTCTGAATTTGATGCTGAGAGTATCAAAGAAAGATATAATGTTGCATTGACTACTATGAATGATAGTATCTATGATATAAATATACTTAAGAATAAAGACAATGAACTACTTGATAAGCTTATAAAGACTTTGCCTAATTATAAGGATGTCATAGAAAGTAATTCTGTATATGCGGCAATAGCAGCTTATAATTATGTCAAAGAAAATCAGAAGAGTGAATTATCTCATGTAGAAGATATAAAATATCTTGATGATGAGAAATACATGTATCTTGACACAGCGACCATCAAGAATCTTGAACTTACTGAAGGCATCCGTGATAGGGAGAAAAAAGGTACACTCATCAATATCCTTGATAAAACTATGACTGCAATGGGCGGAAGACTACTTATACATTTTATAGAAGAGCCACTTAAAGATAAAAACATGATACTTTATAGGCAAGAAGCTGTAAAAGCATTCATTGATAAAGATGTAGATCTAGCTGAACTTAGAGAGTATCTTAACTCTATATATGACCTTGAGAGGATAGTGACAAGGATTGTGATGAAACATGCTAACCCAAGAGATCTTATCGCATTTAAAAACTCTATCTATACTTTGCCTTATATAAAAGGGCTCATGAATGAGTTTGAATCTAACTTTGCTAAAGATATAGTGATACATTTTGATACTTTGAAAGATCTTTTTAATCTAATAGATGAAAGTATAGTTGATGATCCGCCTTATCTTATGCACGAAGGTAGGATCATAAAAGATGGATTTAATGAAGAAATAGACAAATATAGAAAGAGTAAAACGGACGGTAAAAAATGGCTTTTAGATTTGGAAGAAAGGGAGAGACAAAATACTGGAATTAAAAATCTTAAGATAAAATATAATCGTGTGACAGGGTATCTCTTTGAAATCAGTAATGCATATAAAGGTGACATACCAGATCACTTTATAAGAAAGCAGACTCTCGCTAATTCTGAAAGATACACTACAAAAGAGTTAGCTGATTTAGAGAAAATCATCTTAAGCGCTGATGATAGGCTTGCAACTCTTGAATTTGAAGTATTTGAAGAAGTTCGTGATAGGATAGCACTTGAGATAGAAAGAATCAGAAATACTGCATCAAGTGTCGCTATGATAGATGTCTTAAGTAATCTTTCTCATGTAGCAATGAAAAATAATTATACCTGCCCTCATATCAATGAAGAAGGGGTAATAATAATTAAAGATGGCAGACATCCTGTTGTGGAAAAACTAAGCACTATAGAGACATTTATATCCAATGATACTAATATTGATAATGATAATTATATAGATATTATCACGGGACCTAATATGGCGGGGAAATCTACTTACATGAGACAGGTGGCACTGATCTGTCTTATGGCTCATATAGGGTCATTCGTGCCAGCAAGCAGTGCTGATATAACTTTGCTTGATAGGATATTTACAAGAGTTGGTGCGAGCGATGATCTTACTCGTGGCAAATCAACTTTTATGGTTGAGATGAGCGAGATAGCGAATATTGTTAAGAATGCAACAAGTAAGTCTCTTATAATACTTGACGAGATAGGTAGGGGCACAAGCACTTATGATGGTCTATCTATAGCATGGTCTGTCATAGAATATATAAGTAAAAATATCAAAGCCAAGACTCTTTTTGCGACTCATTATCATGAACTTACAGAACTTGAAGGCAA
>DGGU01000060.1 GCA_002392345.1 Lachnospiraceae bacterium UBA3866 | reverse complement strand
AGAGCACTTGACTTTTAATCAAGTTGTCGGGGGTTCGATTCCCCCGTGTCTCACTCAGGAAATCTTATCTCAAAAGTAAGATTTTTTTGTTGGACCCCTATAGCCAAATGGTAAGGCAACGGTCTCTGACTCCGTCATCTTAAGGTTCGAATCCTTATAGGGGTGTTATTAAAGTATGTACTACTTTTTGAATAATAGGGGAGAGAACGATGGAAGGAAAGCTTCTTGTTATATCAGGGCTATCAGCTGCTGGTAAGGGAACTATTGCAAAAGCTTTGGTTGGTAATTTTGATAATTACTGTCTATCGGTATCTGCAACTACAAGAGAAAAGAGAGGACAAGAGCAAGAAGGGGTGGACTATTTTTTCAAAACAAAAGAGCAGTTTGATGAGATGATAAAGAATGGCGAGCTGCTTGAGTATGCAAAATATGTAGATAATTATTATGGGACACCTAAGAAGTATGTAGAAGATAGATTGAAAGAAGGCATCAATGTCATACTTGAGATAGAGATGCAAGGTGCACTTCAGATAAAGAAAATATATGATAAGGCCATACTCATATTTTTCACAACTAGCAGCGCTAGGATTCAGAGAGAAAGACTTGTAAAAAGAAATCGTGATAGCAGAGAACAGATAGAAGCGAGAGTTAGACAGGCTATAATAGATGCAGAGTATGCAAAGCATTATGATTATGTCTTGGTCAACGAGACTATAGAGGGCTCTATTAAGGATATAAAAGATATAGTTAGTGGCAATTATGATAAGAATAAAAATATAGAGGCTATGAAGGTACTAGATAAGATAGTTGAAGATATAAAGGAGGAGCAAAATGTTTGAACCATCAGTACAGAAATTAATCAATGAAGTTAATGAGAGTATACTCAATGAGAATGAGAAAATCAAAAGTAAGTACACGGTTATAATAGCGGCAGCTAAGAGGGCAAGACAATTAGTTGATGATAAAGATGAAAGGGTAGAAAATGGCAAAAATGCCTTAACTATAGCCATTGATGAGATTGAGAATAGGCTAGTTAAAGTGATACCTGATAATAAGGATTAATCCATATGAAGGCTTTGTTTGTATCACTTGGTTGCGATAAGAATACCGTAGATTCAGAAAAAGTCTTGAAAAGACTTGTAGATAAGTATGGCTTTGATATAAGCCTTTCTGAAAAAGATGCAGACATAGTTATAATCAATACTTGTAGTTTTATCCATGATGCGAAGAAAGAAAGTATAGAGTATATAAAGCGCTTTGTTGATTTGAAAAAAAAGAATATTATAAAGAAGGTATTTGTACTTGGTTGTCTTGCGACTGAGAATCTAAAGACCCATGAGTATGATTCGCTATTTAAAGATGTGGATTATATACTAGCTCTTGACAAGTACCTATATGGTCTAAGTAATTATAATGATAGGATTAATGATGTCCTATCATTTTCTTCTTCTATAAAGATATGTGATGGCTGTGACAAATATTGCTCTTATTGTATAATACCTTATCTTAGGGGTAGATTTAAGAGTGCTAGGCCTTCACATATTCTAAAAGAAGTGAGGAAACTCACAAAAAACGGCGTAAAGGAACTATCTATAGTAGGACAGGATGTGCTACATTATGGTGTAGATATAAAGGACGACCCGCTTTTCAATAAGAAAGAGAAACCTATAGCAAGTCTTATTAGAGAGATATCTAAGATTGAAGGGATAGAGTGGATAAGATTACTTTATTGTTATCCAGAAGAGATAGACGATAGTGTAATCAATATGATAAAGACAACAAAGAAAGTCTTACCATATATCGATATGCCTATCCAACATATAGATGATGATATTTTAAAATCTATGAATAGGCATACGACAAAAGGTGCCATCGATAAGACTATAAGAAAACTAAGAAAAGAAATTCCAAATATCTGTATAAGAACAACTCTCATAGTTGGTTTTCCTGGTGAGACAGAAGAAAAGTTTAGAAAGTTATTATCCTATGTGAAAGAAACTAAGTTTGACAAGCTCGGAGTTTTTTGTTATAGCAGAGAGAAATTATCAAAGTCTTATAACTTTGATGGTCAAGTTGATGAACAAACGAAGAAAAGAAGAAAAAAAATAATCCTTGATGCTCAAAAAGATATTGTTAAAGAAAATAATAAAAAGAAATTAGGCATAGTGTATAATGCTATTGTAGAAGGAAGAGATATAAAAAAAAGAGATACATACATAGTTAGACCATATTTCAATGCAAGGGATATAGATGATAAAGTATATGTGAAGTCAAAAGATATGCTTATGTCAGGAAGTTTTGTCAATGTAGAAATTAATAGAATCAAAGGTATGGATTTAGAAGGCGATATAGTATGATAGATAAGAACTTACCCAACAAACTTACCATGTGCAGAGTCATTGCGATACCTATATTTATAGTTTTATTTATGCTTGGGTTTCGTATTGGTTCGGCTGTGGTCTTTGTGCTTGCAAGCATCACAGATTATTTTGATGGAGTTATAGCTCGAAAATACAATCTTATATCTAATTTTGGTAAGCTTATGGATCCGCTTGCTGATAAGATGCTTGTGATAACAGCACTTTTCTTACTTACTGAGACTAAAGAAGTCCATTTTCTATGTACCTTGATAGTGATCTTAAGAGAACTGACCATATCATCTATAAGACTAATTGCACTTGAACAAAATAAAGTTATAGCGGCATCTATGTGGGGGAAATTCAAGACAGCCACTCAGATGGTGGCCGTTATACTACTTCTTTTCAAGTTTTATAATATCAATGTAGTATGTTATTATATAACTTACGGGCTTTTCTATATATCAACGGCACTAGTTATAATATCTCTTATAGATTATGTGATTAAAAGCAAGGAAGTATTTACATCAAAACTATAATATGTATAAGGATCTTATCAAAAACTTAATTAAGACTAAAACTACAATATCCACTGCAGAATCTATAACTGGCGGCCTCATAGCAAAGTATATAACAGATGTGCCAGGTAGTTCTGGTATATTGAAAGAGAGTTTTATAGTATATTCTAATGATTCTAAGATCAATGTACTTGGTGTTGATGCAGGACTCATCAGTAAGTACGGCGTTGTGTCAAGAGAAGTAGCATATGATATGTGTGTGAAGCTCAAGATGCTAACAAACGATGATATCTGTATATCAACCACAGGCAATGCTGGCCCAACTGTATGTGACGATAAACCTGTAGGAAGAGTGTATGTAGGGATAAACTATCTTGATAATGTCAAAGTATATGAATGTAATTTCGAAGGTGATAGAAATAAAATAAGAGAAGATACTGCAGAGTTTGTATTTGATGAAATATCAAAATTCAAGAATTTTGAATAGGTATGGGCATTGTAATCAAAATTTTATCTATGCTTTTGATCATAATATTAGTTTTATTGATCATAATACTAGTTGTATTTTTATATCCGTTTAAGTATATACTTGATATAAGATATGATGATAAAGCGCTAAAACTTTCTTTTAAATATTTTTTGATTAGTTTTTTACTTAAGATTGAATATAATGTGCCAATAGAATATAGGCTCAAAATATTATCTAAGACTATATTCGCTGGCAAAAAAGATATAGATGCAATGAAAAAAATAGACAAGAAGAGTGGTGAAGCTACTATAGAAACTAAAATAGACTCTGAGTCCAAAGATATAATTAGTAACGAAGTCCTTGTGAAAGAAACTAAAGGAAATACGCTAAAAGAGAATGACAATGTGGTTAAGGGCTTATTTGTGAGTGCTAAGAAGGCTGAGAATAGACAAGGCATAGATAGTGATAGTGAAAAGAAGAGCATAGAGTCTACAATAGAGAAAATCAAGGATTTCATTCCTGAAGACCTTACGTACATAATTAGCCTTATATTAGACAATATATCTCTTATACTTAGAAGAGTACGACCAAGAGAATATAAGGTAGACCTAAGTTATGGCATAAGAGATCCTTATATAATGGGTCTTACATGTGCGATTGTCACACCGCTTAAAGCACTTAGTGATAGCAACATGAATATAGAACCACATTTTATGGAGGATTCATTTACTGGCCATATATGTGCAAAAAGTAGGGTATCGGCATTTCTAGCCATTAAACCTGTACTAAATATCCTTCTTGACAAAAAATTCAGAGCTGTAGCATTCAAAAAGAAGGCAGATAAAAAATCAAAGTAGCGTATTGCGAATAATTACATTTTGTTTTATAATATAGATGTAGGAGGCCGTTATGGATAATGATGCAAAAGTAAATATTAAAGAGACAATTGCTTCAATCTTTAAAGGTGTAGATGGCTTAGTAGATACAAAAAAAGTTATAGGTGAGCCAGTGATTGTCGGTAATACTACGATCATACCATTCATAGAGACTAGTCTTGGTTTTGGTGTTGGAGAACTAAAAGACAATAAAGAAACTGCTGGTGCAGGCTGCAAAGTTAGACCTATTGCCTGCCTTGTTGTACAAGATGGCTTCACTAAACTTATAACTATAGATAGCCAAGATTATCTAAGTAAGGCTATAGATTTGTTGCCAGATCTAGTTGATAAACTTCTCAATAGGAATAAAATAGACGAAAGAGTAGAAGAAGCTATCAACAACATCAGTGCAGAATATGACGATTAATTAGGCTATATAAGATGAGATGTATGCTATTGCATTTAAAGTAAGTTTATGTTAAAATATATTGCTGTTACGTAGGTAAGTATTTTTGGAGGTGTATTATGGCTGTATGTTCAGTATGCGGAAAAGGTGTTAAGTTTGGAAATCAGATAAGCCACTCTCATAGAAGATCTAATAGAACATTCAAAGCTAATCTTAGACATGTTACTATTAAGACAGAAGAAGGAAACAAAAAGTGCTATGTATGTACTAGATGCCTTCGTTCTGAGAAAGTTAAGAGAGCATAAAAAAATCACACCATTGTGTGATTTTTTATTTAGAGGGCTTTGCCCTTTATTTTTTTGTCTTAACTTGAGCAAATATGATAAATACTATAGAGATGAGACCGATTAAGTCTGTGATGATACCTGGGTATATAAGTAGGAGACCACCAAGTATTATGAATATACGCTCTAGTATATTCATATCTCTAAATACATATCCTCTGATGCCAGCAGATACTCCAAAGATTCCAACTAGTGATGTGATGATTATAAGTATAACTTCAAAGGCGTTGGTGTCGATAAAGAGCATGGCAGGATTTAGACCAAAGACATATGGAACTATGAAAGCGGCAATCGCAAGGAGAGTTGCATTGATTGCAGTTTTTATTGGAGAGGCTCCAGCTATGGCTGAACCTGCATAGGCAGCGAGCGCTACGGGTGGAGTGATGTCTGCAACTATGCCAAAGTAAAATACAAACATATGTGCAGCAAATTGATTCATGCCCATTCCGATAAGTATAGGTGCACAAGTTGTAGCCATGATGACATAGTTTGCTGTTGTAGGAACGCCCATGCCAAGTATGATACAGGTTATCATAGTGAGAAACATACCCACCATTAGATTGCCTCTCGATAGATTCACTATGGCAGACACTAGTTCTGTGCCTATGCCAGTAGTAGTAATGATACAAGCTATGATACCAGCTACAGAACAAGCTATACCGACTGAGATAACTGATTTTGCTCCTGCTGCGAGAGATTTTATTATAAGGGTAGGAGTTGATTGAGTTATGACAAGAAGTTTGTGCTTCTTTTTATCTTCTAATATCTCTTTGCCGTTGTAGTCCATGAACATATCTCTTACAACACTAAGAGCAACAGCAACAGCAATGGCTATGATTGCTGCCTTAGCCATGGTGGATTTAATTATAAGATAGGTGAGTATGATAAGTGGTAATACAAGATACCAAGATTTTATTACATCAGTAAATTTTGGAAGTTGTGATTTTGGTATACCTTTGAGACCGAGTTTTTTTGCTTCAAGATGAACAGATATGAAGATGCCAGCAAAGTAAAGTAAAGCTGGAAGGCAAGCACGAAGAGCTATAAAAGAATAATCTTTGTTGGTGTATTCGATCATGAGGAATGCAGCTGCACCCATGATAGGTGGCATAATCTGCCCGCCGGTTGATGCTGCAGCTTCTACAGCTCCAGCGAATTCTGGTTTATAACCATTCTTCTTCATAAGGGGGATAGTTATAGCACCAGTTGTCACAGTGTTACCTACTGATGAACCAGACACCATACCGCATAGTGCCGATGATATAACTGCAACTTTGGCAGGACCACCGACAGTGTGTCCAGCAAGAGAGTTGGCGAGATTAATAAAGAAATCTGATATACCTGTTCTTTCTAGAAAAGCACCAAAGATAACAAAAAGTGATATGAAAGCAGTGCAAGCTCTTATAGGAGTGCCGATGACACCTTCTGTTGTATAGAAGAGGTCATATACGACACGTTTTAGAGAGTTGTTCATGAGTCCATATATTATAAATGCTAATGCGACTATAACTATAGGAAGACCTGTGGCCCTCCTACATGCTTCAAGAGTTAGAAGAACTCCAATTATGCCAAGCGCCATCATGAGAGGAGTGAGTCTTAAGCCTACCTCTATGATGTAGGCACAGTTAAATACAAAATAACCATAACTGATGAGAGCTAGTATGGCAAAAATTAGGTCATAGATTGGGATATGGTTAGTCTTTTTTGGTAATCGTTGGCTTATAGGGTATAGCAGATATATAGAAAAAACTATAATCCCAACGAAAGCCGCTCTATTAATTCTTGTATCGAAGGGTGACAAGAAAACTATATATATGCTAAGCAACGAAAATAGCACAAGTATAGAACTTATAATTATATTGGGGATGCCAGTAAAATTTCTTGTCTTTGAGTTTTCATTTTGAACTATTTGTTCGCCCTTTGATAATTTATTTTTTACCTCTTTCATAAGCACCTCATAATAAAGTTATCTAATATCTATATGTATAGTCTCGTTTTGCCCGAAGATACCCCATAGACTTATGGGGTCAGAGTCATTAATTTTAAGCACATGGTCGCTTATATCACTTAAGTAATATGTCAGGTCGTCAATTTTCCTATTGATATTATCTATAATCATAGAACCATCTTCGCCATAACTTATGGTTTCATCACCTTCAATATCTGTAGGAACGCCTGCACCATAGTTATAGTAGATGGTTTTATATACATATAAGTTGCCCTTTTTATCTATCTTATAATACTCAACTACAGGGCTCTTATTGACTGAGTGGATAAACTCTATAGAAAAGTGGTCATTTTCGTCTATTGGGTAGCTTACGGATACACTTTCCTTAGAGTTTTTTTCATCGATATTATTATATATAATAAGTGATTTTTTTTCAATTGTACAAGATACAAAAAATAACAATGCCATAGTTAGTATCACTATGGCATTAAATATATTATGAATGAATTTATGGCAAGAATTACTCGACTGATATACCATTTTCACTGTAATATTTTGCTGCACCTTTGTGGAAAGGAATTGCTATGCCTGAGACACCTGTTTCGAGATTTAAGAGTGCTGCCTTCTGGTGCTCGAAATTAGATTTCTCTTCAAAAAGTCCCTTGGTGAAAGCATATACTGTATCTTCATCAAGCTTATTACTTGCAATGAATGTAGCCATGACTGCTACAGATTGCACATCGTCATTTAATACTGAGTAAGAATCTTTCTCTATAGTAACAGGAGCATAGAAGCCATATTTTTCTATAAGAGAGTTTATGTGATTAGTGTCAAGTGGAAGGATATTGAAATCATAGTTTGAAGCAAGCTCAGTTACAGCAACAGTTGGGTGTCCGGCAGTAACGAAAGCAGCATCTATAGTTCCGTTCTTGAGTGCGTCACAAGAATCAGCAAAGCTTTGGTTGCTTTTTGTGATGTCGCTTTCCATATCAATACCATAAACTTCAAGAATCTGCTTTGCATTAAACTCTGTACCAGAACCAGCATCACCAACAGAAACTCTTTTACCCCTTAAGTCACTTATATTTGTGATAGATTTGTTGGCTACTATCTGAATAGACTCAGGATAGCAAGATGCTATTGCTGAGAAAGAAGTGATAGGCTCTGAACCTTCAAACATATCTGTAGCATTATATGCATATGACATAACATCGTTTTGAAGAATGGCTATGTCAGCATCTCCATCATCAACCATCTGGACATTGACCTTAGAAGCACCTGTTGATACAACATTGATTTTCAATTTATCACTAAGTGTTTCGTTAAGTCTTTGTGCGATAACTCCAGAGAAACCATAGTAAGTACCAGAAGTACCACCTGAAGCAAGGGTTATTTTCTTACTTCCGCTGTTACTGCTACTACCGCCACAAGCAACAACAGAAATTGTCATCAATAAAACAAATAGAAGGCTTAAAGCCCTTTTAAAACCTCTCATATTTCCTCCTAAAAATACATATGTATGTTTCTCTAATTATAAATCTTTTATTGAAAAATGACAATATTTATTTGACTTAGGTTATTGTAATAATAACTTTATAAAAGGGGATTATTATTAAAAAAGGCTTAAAATAAAGCCATATTTACTTGATAATAGTTGAAAAAATCGCATAAATCTTATATAATATAAGAAATATGCAGTTTAAGATTAATTTTACTCGTAGATTGACGAGGGTAATAAAGATAAGTAGCAGTATACTTATTATTTTTGTAGTGCTATTACTTTCTGGATTTACAGAGTTTGAAAGCGATAACTTATATTCGTACCAGTGGGGACTTAAGAACAATGGTAATTTTTTAGTAGATAAAAGTATTCTTAAGATAAGCCACAACCCAGTGTACTTCAATAAACTTATCAACGATACGATGTTTTATGATGATAAGAATGCGTTGGTATATCTATACAGTAGCGGTCTCGCCTATAATTCTTTATTTGCTAAAGAAGGCTTTGATATCAATTGGGAAGAAGGATATAAGAGATTTAAAAATACTAGTGGTGGAAGAGATGTCGTAGTAGCGATAATAGATACAGGAGTTGATATCAATCACTATGAATTAGCTGATAGTATATGGGTCAATGTCGATGAGATACCAGGCAATGGTATAGATGATGATCATAATGGATATATAGATGATGTCAATGGATATAATTTTAACAAGAAGAATAATATAGTTTTACCTGAGGTTGAGACTGAAGTTCATGGCACACATGCAGCAGGTATCATAGCATCAAAACATAATAATAGTGGTATAAGAGGCATAGCGTATGACGAACATGTAAAGATCATGCCTCTTAAAGTTCTTGATGCCAATGAGAGTGGTTATATGTCAGCCGTGATAGAAGCTATCAATTATGCTAAGGCCAATGGAGCTAACATATGTAATCTTTCTCTTGGCGCATATACTTATGATGCCAACATAGATAAAGCGATAAGAGATAACCCTGAGATGCTCTTTGTTGTGTCAGCTGGCAATGGACAGGAGTATATAGGATATAGTCTTGATGAGAGAGATGTGTATCCTGCAAAATTAGAATATGACAATATTATAACAGTTTCTAATGCATCATTTGATGGCAATAGATATGAGAGTGCAAATTATGGTTCATATGTGGATGTGTTTGCGCCAGGAACATTAATTTTAAGCACAACACCTAATAATGGTTTTGCTTATTTGACAGGTACTAGCATGGCGGCACCTTTTGTATCGGCAGTATGTGCTATGATATATAGCAAATTTCCATATATTCCTATAACAAGTTACAAAAAAATTATAATCAATAGTTCAACCCCTGTGAGCAGTCTTATGGGCATCAACAAGAGTTATGGTATGGTCAATGTCTCTGATGCTATAAAAATTGCAAGCACCTTTGGAGGTGGAAGGTAATGAAAAATAAAATTTTGAAAATACTTTCTTTGGCAGTATTACTGATATTGGTATCCGGCATAGCGAATTTTGCTGCGCAATTAGACCCAAGTATACCATCTTTTGATGCCAATGCCCTATCCCTTACTTCAGATGGAACTGCAAGATTCGTAGCACCAGCTTATGCTGGTGAATTCAAAAGATATGACTTACAGCTATTAAAACGTGTGACGGTAGCATCAGGTTCAAACCTTGTATATGTATATAAGACCTCAGGTACTATAAAGTATGCCGATGTTAATGAGACAGAATATACTTTTAATATATCTTCTATCGGATATTACCAATTCCAGATAAGAGGAGAAAATCTTGAAGGAAATTATGGAGCTTGGTCGGCAATCTATGATAATTCTATATGGGCTTCCAATAAACTTGCATATCCAGGTGTAGCGGTGACTGAAGATGATATATCTGCAGGTGGAAATTCAAGCAGTGGTATAGGAAGTGGTAGTATCTACTCATATGGACCAGGAGTTGTGCAGTATGGATATTATCCGTATACTAATCAGTATTGGGTCATAGGGCCGAATGGAGAAATAATATATAACTATGCTGGAAATCAAAGTAATAATTTCTATACTAATCAACAGTATGCAGCGAGTGCGATGGCGCAAGGACCAGGTTATGTCAATAATTATGCAGGAGCAAATTCTGCACTAACACCTTATACAGGTATATCAAGTTACCCTGTGGCTCCATCACCATATTCAAGTGGAACAACTACATCAAGTGGAGCAGCCATATCAAGTGGCAATGGTCAAACTAATCCAAATTATAGTGGAGCGACGACAAATTATTCAGGAACTGTGAATAGCAATGTGACACCTCAGATCACTCAAGGGCTTGAATCGGGTTGGCATGTTGATAACAATGGAAGATTCTTCTACCAAGGTAATGGAGTTGTACTTAAAGGCACTTGGTATCTTATAGATGGAGCATATTATAGATTTTCTAATAATGGCTATGCTTTAACTAATCAGTGGTTTAGAGATTCTCAGACAGGGTATTGGTATTTCTTAAGTGCTGATGGAAGAATGGTAACTGGTTGGCAGAAGATCAATGGTGCATGGTATTATTTTAAACCAGAGAATGGCAATGGTTATGGAGCTATGTTTGCTAATACAAGTATAGAGATCAATGATCCTGCATGGGGACATGGCATATATGCTTTTGACGCTAATGGTGCGAGCATAATGAATGCTTGGTTTGGTGGATACTACTATGGAAGCGATGGAAAGAGAGCAAGGTGATAATATAACTAAGCAAGGCCTTAATAATAATAAGGGGCGAAATTTAAGAATAGCGATGATGGCAGTAGTTGCTGTCATTGCTATTATTTTGATAAGCGTAATCAATGTTAGTAATAGCAAAAAGATGAGTAAGACTATCAAAAAGTCTGATGATATAGTTGTAAGTGAATGTGAAAATGAAGATATAAAGAGTTTTATCCATGATTTTTTCAAAGCTAAAGAAGACACTAATTACCCAAAGATCTTCGCATCATATGGTAGGGATTATTATAGTGAAGAACGTGACAATAATGATGGGGCATTTGATAAGATTATAGCAAGACTTAAATATGAAAAGAATTTCGTCACATCTTACGACGATATCCATATCTATACTTGCGATGGTCTATATGATAATGAAGTGGTTGCTATAGTGACTTATGATTTGAATCTTGGATTTACAGAATCAAAAGCACCTATGATTTTACTTTTCTACCTCGAAAAGGGTGGTGAAGGATACATTATAAAAGATAAATTAGATATAGGCACAAGTAAATATATAGTTGAAGTCTCTAACACAGAGTTTGTAAGAAATCTATATAATGATGTGACCAGTAGACTTCGCTCTGCGATGGATAGAAGTGAAAGCCTTAGACTTTCATATAACTCACTTAGACAGTTTGAGATAAATCAAAATGTAGATCTTGATAATGTATATAATAATGGTGACAATCTAAACATACCTTCTATGCTTTCACCATTAACTGATGGTGATGAATATTTTAAGAGCATCAAAGAGATTGATAGAAAAAAGAAAGCGAAGGAAAACATAGATAGATATTTTGGAAGTGCTAAAGCATCTATGAGCGAGGTCGTTGAGTAGTTATGAAATTAAGAGACTTCGAATATGAGTTACCAAAAGAACTCATAGCACAAGATCCCATAGAGAGGCGAGACGAGTCAAGGCTACTTGTGATAGATAAAAAGACTGGCGAACTTTCTCATAAAATATTTAAAGATGTCATAGATTATTTTAATAAAGGCGATACACTTGTTTTAAATGAAACTAAAGTAATTCCCGCTCGCCTAATCGGCACCCGCATCGCGAGCCCGTGTGAAGTATTTCTTGTAAGAAGGATTAGCGACAAACTTTGGGAATGCCTCGTCCGTCCTGGCAAAAAACTAAGAGTCGGTGCTAGAGTGATATTTGGCGATGGAGTACTGACTTGTGAGATAAAAGAAGTGCTCCCTGATGGTAATCGTATAGTTGAGTTCTTTTACGAAGGGATATTTGAAGAGATACTTGATTCGCTTGGTGAGATGCCATTGCCACCATATATAACTCACAAACTTCTTGATAAAGATAGATATCAGACAGTATATGCGAAAAATGAAGGTTCAGTAGCAGCACCTACAGCAGGATTACATTTCACTAAAGAATTATTAAAAAAGATAGAAGACAAAGGTGTGAATGTTGTCTATGTGACACTTCATGTATCGCTTGGGACATTTCGCCCTGTGCATGAAGAAAATATAGAAGACCATGTTATGCATACGGAGCGATATTTCATACCCAAAAGTGTAGCAGCTAAAGTCAACGAGGCAAAGTTAAATGGCAAGAAGGTGATATGCGTTGGGACTACAAGTGTAAGAAGCATAGAGTCAGCCGCATACTTTGATGAAGAAAAAAAGTGCTATCTTCTAAAAGAATGTGACGGAGAGACGAGCATTTATATATACCCAGGTTATGAATATAAATTAGTTGACTCGCTCATAACCAATTTTCATCTACCAGGTTCAACGTTAATTATGCTTGTGGCAGCCTTCTCTTCGCTTCCTATAGTTATGAATGCTTATAATGAAGCGATTAAAGAGAGATATAGATTCTATAGTTTCGGCGACGCTTGTTTCTTTCACTAACTACTCGTATGGGCGAGCTATGCGAGCCCTCAGAAAGTTGTATAAGTGATTTATATGTGTTTTAAGAACGTACGGGCGAGCTATGCGAGCCCCAGAATATAAAATTGTAATAATTAGTATAATATAATTAAGGAGATTTATTAAGTGCCAAAGAAAGAAGCAACAACTGATTTATGGGTTCATGACTTACTTGTAAATGCAAGCATTGATGCAGATGCGCAAGGGAGTACCAATAAAGAAATAGAAGATGCACTTAAGACTGCATCTAAAAAAGGAACGGGTAAGATTGGAAGACCTGAGTATGTTGCTGTTGTTAAAGATTATGTAATAGTTATAGAAGATAAAAAAGATTTAAGTAATCATCTGAAGTATGATGATAAAGGGTTAATAGCAGAAGATAGTGATTCGTGTGAAAAGTATGCTGTGAATGGTGCAGTTCATTATGCAAAACATATAGTGAAGAGCACAAATTTTAAGAAAGTATTTGCTATAGGAGTTTCTGGAGATGAGAGAAGACATAAGATAACTCCTATATTTATTGATGATACTGAGTATTATAGAGATAAAAATAATGGGCTTGAAGATTTGGAAAGTTTTATGTCATTAAATGAAGATAATATTGATGACTATTATGTACGAAAAATTGTAAAAGCAGAAACAGAAACAGCAAAAGAAATAGCAGAGATTTTGAAAGATGCGAGTGATCTACATGAAGATTTGAGAAATTATGGCAATCTTAAGGATGCGGAAAAACCACTTGTAGTCTCTGGCATACTTCTTGCACTTAGAGAGATAGAATTTAAAAATTTTGATATAAATAGTTTAAATGTGGATAAAGAAAAAACAGATGGGCAAAAAATTTATGATGCTATAAATGATAATTTAAAAAGAGCACAAGTTCAACCTGAAGTTAAAAAGGATAAAATTTTAAGTCAGTTTTCGTTTATTAAGGATACTCCGAAACTTTATGAGATTGACGAACGACTTGGTAAATCGCCACTGAAGTATTTTACAGAACAAATAGATAATAAAATATATAAATCTATTAGGTATAAAAGAAGTGGTGAAGATTATATTGGTAGATTTTATAGTGAATTTATGAGTTATAGTGGTGGAGATGGGCAAACTCTTGGTATAATCTTAACTCCTAAACATATAACTGAGTTATTTTGCGATTTAGCTAATTTAGACGAAAATGATATTGTATTTGATAGTTGTTGTGGAACAGGTGGTTTTTTAATTGCTGCTATGCATTATATGCAAAAGTTGACAGATGATGAGATGAAAAAGCGAAAAATCAGTAGAGATCAACTACATGGTATAGAATTAAGACCGGATATGTTTACTATTGCTACAACTAATATGATTTTAAGAGGAGATGGCAAATCCAATTTATTAAATGCCGACTTTTTGAAAGAAGAGGCTAATAAGTTGCAATTAAAAGGCGCAACTGTTGGTATGATGAATCCTCCATATTCGCAAGGCTCAAAACAAAATCCACAGTTATACGAACTATCATTTATAGAACATTTACTTGATAGTCTTGCAAATGAAGCAAGATGTATAGTGATAGTTCCACAAAGTAGTATGACTGGAAAGACTAAAGAAGAACAGAATATTAAAGATAATATTTATAAACACCATACACTTGAAGGAGTTATTACATTAAGTAAAGATACATTTTATGGGGTCGGCACTATGCCATGTATTGCTATATTTACTGCACATGTACCACATAATAAAAATAAAATTTGTAAGTTTATTAATTTTGAAAATGATGGATACAAGGTAGCGCCTCATATTGGTTTAATAAAAACTGAAGATGCAGAAGATAAAAAAGCACACTTACTTGATGTGTGGTTTGATAGAATAGATGCAGATACAAAATTTTGCGTTAAGACCACAGTTGAGCCTACTGATGAGTGGCTACATAGTTTTTATTATTTTAATGATGAAATTCCAACGGAGGAGGATTTTGACAAAACAATAGGTGATTATCTAACATTTGAATTTTCAATGATAATGCAAGGAAGAAAATATTTGTTTGAGGAGAATGAGAATGTTTAAGTTAGGCGATAGAAATTGGAAACCATTTAGTATAAAAGACATTTTTGTAACTGAGACCAATGGAAAAAAATTACAGGTGCCAACTGGTGCCTACATACATAGGGATAATCTTGCTTGTGGAAATACTCCAAGAATTACAGTTACTTCGTTAAATAATGGCATAGATTCATTTTGTAAGTCAAAGCATAATAATTATAGAACTTTCAAGAATTTTATTAGTGTTTCATTTTTGGGGACAATATTTTATCACCCATATAGTGCATCAATTGATATGAAAGTTCATTGCCTACAATTAAAAGATAAATCATTAAATAGATATTTGAGTGAGTTTTTAATTACTGAAATAAGAAATGCGATAGTTAATGCTTCATATGGGAATCAATTGTCTAGTACAGATTTGCCACATATTAAGATTATTCTGCCAGTTGATAAGAAAGGCGATCCTGACTATGATTTTATGGAACAATTTATAAAAGAGAGAGAAGAGAAAAAGAGAAATGAATATATAGAATATGCAAAAAGGAAAATAAGTGAAATAGAGTTAACTATTCGCGAAACCAATGGGGGGGGGTAGCAAAAATTAGTTATAAAGCATTTGCTATTAAAGATATTTTTACTGAATGCGAAAGAGGGAAAAGGTTAGTTAAAGAAAAACAAGTAATAGGAAATATTCCATATATATCATCAACTGCTTTGAATAATGGTGTTGATTCATTTATAGGAAATACAGAGGATATTAGGATATTTAAGAATTGCTTAAGCTTAGCTAATAGTGGAAGTGTGGGGTCGTGTTTTTATGAGCCATTTGAATTTGTAGCAAGTGATCATATTACACACTTGAAAAATGAAAGATTTAATGGTTATCATTACTTATTTATAGCAACAATATTAAATAGATTAAAAGAAAAATACAATTTTAATAGAGAAATAAGTGATAAGAGAATAGGTAAAGAAAAAGTAATATTACCACAAAAGAGCAATAACATTGATTATGATTTTTGTGAGAGTAATATAAAAAGTAAAATTGTGCAAAAGTATAATGGGTATATATCATATTGTAAAGATAAGTATAGAGTGGGGATCGCATAGCTCGCCCGTACATTATCGTTGTGAGGTTAAATTATAGTTGTGATTTACATGAGCGGTAATATGATTAGATTATGAATGATGTAAGAAGAAAAGAACATAGGTTAAAATTTTATGATTATAGCAAAGCAAATATGTATTTTATAACTATAAATACATATAATAAACAAAATGTTTTTGGTATTGTAGATAATGATAAAATGATACTAAATGATGTTGGCAGTAAGTTGAATGAATTATTTACAACAATATTCGATAATGGCAAAGCCGAGGTGATGGTTTATCAAATAATGCCAAATCACGTACATTTTATATTGGAAATTAAGCATGATGGTGCTATAAAATTATCAAGTGCTATAGGGTATTTTAAATCAATATGTACAAAGGAACTAGGAATAAAAACATTGTGGGCAAGAGGATATTATGATAGAGTTATTAGGGATGAAAAAGAGTTTAATAATGTTTATAATTATATAGTTAATAATCCATATAGAGATAAATATAAGTGGTAGGGCTCGCATAGCTCGCCCATACTGTAACCGCGAGCTACGCGAGCGGCAAAGTGGAGCTCACACAGCTCGCCCATACAAATATTATGAGATTAAATAAAAGATTAGTTGAACTTGGGGTTTGCTCAAGGAGAAATGCAGATAAGTTAATAGAAGAAGGCAGAGTAAGAGTTAATGGCAATGTAGCTACACTTGGGATGCAAGTTACAGATGATGATGATATAGAAATCGATGGTGAAGTAATTATAAAAGATGATGAGAAGATAATCCTAGCCTATAACAAACCAAAAGGAGTCATCTGCACAGAGAGCAACATAGAAAAGAATGTAAAGATAAGTGATAAGATAAAAGAATTTGGATTTGATAAAAGGCTTTTTACTATAGGAAGACTTGATAAGGATACCACAGGCCTTATTCTTATAACTAATGATGGTGATCTTGCTAGAGAGATAACGAACACTCATAAAGACTATGAAAAAGAATACGAGGTGCGAGTCAACAAACCCATAACGAGTGATTTCATTCATAAGATGGAAGAGGGAGTATACTTAAGCGAACTTGATAAAAAGACCAAACCTTGTAAAGTTCATAGATTTGGCAAAGAAGAGTATAGATTTTCAATAACTATAACTCAAGGATTGAATAGACAAGTTAGAAGGATGTGCCGGGAACTCGGATATCACGTAGTCGATTTAAAAAGGGTGCGGATTATGAAGTATAAACTTAGAGATTTAAAGATAGGCGATTTTAGAGTTATAACTAAGAAAGATATATTTTAATGGGGCTCGCATAGCTCGCCCATACGACTAGGGCGCATAGTTCGCCCGTACATTGATGAATAAAACCGAAGCAAAAAAACGAATAGAAGAAATCAATTCCCTTCTTATGAAGGCCAGCGAAGCATACTACAATGAAGATAGAGAGATTATGTCTAACTTCGAGTATGATAAACTTTATGATGAACTAAAGGCACTCGAAGATGAGTATGGCATCAAGGCAGAAAAATCACTCACAGAAAATGTAGGCTTTACTGCAGCTGAATTCTTACCTAAGGTTCGTCATGAGAAGCCTATGCTTTCGCTTGATAAAACCAAAGACAAAGAGATTTTAAAAGGCTTCTTGGGCGATAAGGAAGGGGTGTTATCATATAAGCTTGATGGCCTCACCATAGTTCTCACATATGAAGATGGCAAGTTTAAAAGTGGAGTGACTCGTGGCAATGGTGAGATTGGTGAAGATATAAGCAACAATATACCAGCATTTACAAATGTGCCTCTTAAGATAGATTATAAAGGCCATCTTGTACTTCGTGGCGAAGCAATTATAACATACAGTGACTTTAATAAGATTAATGATGAACTTGGAGTAGGCTTTGAGAAATATAAAAACCCAAGAAATCTATGCTCAGGTTCAGTGCGTCAGCTTGATCCAAATGTAACAAAAAAGAGAAATGTGAAACTCGTCATATTTTCTCTTGTTGAGATAGGCGGTAGTAAGAAGACTAAGGATGAAGAGAAGATCAATGCAACTTTTGAGAATCAGATGAATTATCTTGATAAGATAGGCTTCGAGACTGTATTTCGAAAGAAGGTTAATAAAAATAATATACTTGACACTATAGATTTCTATGCCAAAGATGTAGTAACGAACGACTATCCATCTGATGGACTCGTGCTTATATACAATGACATTGCGTATGGTGTATCACTTGGAGCCACATCTAAGTTTCCAAGAAATGCACTTGCATTTAAGTGGCAAGATGAGACTGCAGAGACTACTTTAAGACTTGTTGAATGGTCACCAAGTAGGACTGGACTTATCAATCCAGTTGCTGTGTTTGATACAGTTGAACTTGAAGGAACTAATGTATCTCGTGCATCTCTACACAATGTGTCTATTATAGAAGAATTGAAACTTGGAATCGGAGATAAGATTAAGGTCTTCAAAGCCAATATGATTATACCGCAGGTTGAAGAGAACCTAACGAAGAGTGATAACCTAGAACTTCCAAAGAACTGTCCTATATGTGGTAGTAAACTTGTGATTAAGAATAATGATGGTGTAAAGACTCTGATGTGCGAGAATGAAGACTGCCCAGTTAAGAACACTAAGGGTTTTGAGAATTTTGTTTCAAGAAATTGCATGGACATAGAAGGTATAAGCATAGCAACTATAGAGACATTTTTGTCAAAAGGCTTTATAAAAGAATATGCCGATCTATATAAGATTTCAAAATATAAAGACGAGATAGTTGGGCTTGAAGGTTTTGGAGAGAAGTCATATAAGAATATCATTGATGCTATAGATAAAAGTCGTGATACAGAATGCTTTAGAGTGATTAATTCTCTTGGTATCTTAGGCATAGGCACTGCCAATGCGAAGATTTTAGCAAGACATTATAATAACGATATAGATAAGGTTATGAACGCAAGGCTGGAAGAACTTAAAGAGATTAATGATATAGGTCCAGTTTTAGCAAAGGCTATAGTTGATTATTTTAATGATAAGAAAAAAAGAAAAATCTGCGAAAATTTACTTAAAGAAGTTAAAATAAAGAAAGGACGTAGTGGCGGCGGTAGTGCAAAACTTCAAGGCCTTACTTTCGTTATAACTGGTTCATTAAAGCATTTTGAAAATAGAGATGAGTTAGTGAAAGTTATAGAAGAAAATGGCGGTAAGACCGCAAGTTCTGTAAGCAAGAATACTAATTATCTTATCAACAATGATACTGCAAGTAATTCGACTAAAAATAAAAAAGCAAAAGAACTGGGCGTTAAAATTATAAGTGAGGATGACTTTATAAAAATGATTAAATAGGGCTCGCACAGCTCGCCCATACGAAGAGGGCTAGCGTAGTTCGCCCGTACGAAGGGGGCTCGCGTAGCTCGCCCGTACGAAGAGGGCTCGCACAGCTCGCCCATACCGTAGTCGCGAGCTATGCGAGCGGCAAAAGGTGTGTGTGGCTCGCCCATACGATAATAGGAGTTAAGAAGTATGAAATTTTTGTTTTTGACAAATAGAATAGTATCATCATTTTCAAATATCATTAGTACTATTTCGACTGTGTCAGAAGTTACTGATAGTGCGATTTCTTCTGTTAAAACTTATGATATCGCTTTTCCGAATCTCGGAATATTTATAGAAACTTTA
>DGGU01000008.1 GCA_002392345.1 Lachnospiraceae bacterium UBA3866 | reverse complement strand
ACCTTGTATGTGATGCTATCAATACTGCTATGAGAGAGATATTTTTACAGATAGTATATGGTAGAACTCAAAGTGCATTTTCTGATGATGGACTTGCTATAGGCGCAGGACTTGAAGACCTCGGTAAAGGCAGAAGATCACAAGTTGGTACTATGTATGGGACTAAAGAGAAGGGCGCAAGATATTTGGAGATGGCTGAAGGTTATGTTACAGGTATTGCTCTTGATGAGAATGATGAAATCATAGGATATCAATATGTATCTCTTGGAAAGATGACTGATTTTATAAAGAAAGGCGATAAGCCTAATGACGCATGGGAAAAGGCTAAAGGCGAGTATGGCCGTGTTAAAGATGCTAAGAAGATTATAGATCCAAGAAAGGAGTAAAATATGAGTATAACATTTGAAGGATATGATAGAAGAGTCAATAAAATTAATAAAGCTCTTAACGAATATGGTATAAAAGACATCGATGAAGCTAAAAAGATCTGCGACGAGAAAGGTGTCGATGTATATAATATAGTTAAAGGCATCCAAGGCATCTGCTTTGAGAATGCACCTTATGCATACATTGCTGGTGCTGCTATAGCTATAAAGAAAGGTGATAAGGAAGCATATAAGATAGCTGAAAATATCGGTATAGGCTTGCAAGCTTTCTGTGTAGAAGGTTCAGTTGCTGAGAATAGAAAGGTTGGTCTTGGCCATGGCAATCTTGCTTCTATGCTTTTATCTGAGGACACTGAGTGCTTTGCATTTTTAGCTGGTCATGAGTCATTTGCAGCAGCTGAGGGCGCTATAGGTATAGCCAATAATGCCAATAAAGTTAGAAAGAAACAACTTAGAGTTATACTTAATGGCCTTGGCAAAGACGCTGCTAAAATTATATCAAGAATCAACGGTTTCACTTATGTTGAGACAGAGTTCGACCATTTCAAAAATGAATTAAAAGAGAAAAATGTCACTTCTTATTCAAATGGTGAGAGAGCTAAAGTAAAATGCTATGGTGCAGATGATGTCACTGAAGGCGTTGCTATAATGCATCGTGAAAATGTTGATATATCTATAACAGGTAATTCTACTAACCCTACAAGATTCCAACACCCAGTAGCCGGGACATATAAAAAAGAGAGAATTGAGCAAGGTAAGAAATATTTCTCTGTAGCTTCTGGTGGCGGTACAGGTAGAACATTACACCCAGATAATATGGCTGCAGGCCCAGCATCTTATGGTATGACTGATACCTTAGGTCGTATGCATGCTGATGCACAGTTTGCCGGATCTTCATCAGTTCCAGCCCATGTTGATATGATGGGATTTATCGGTGCGGGCAATAACCCTATGGTTGGTATGACTGTTGCAGTTGCAGTAGCACTTAGCGAGAAGATGTAGATTGTGGGAAAATAGTGGTAAATATTGACAAAATAGTAAATATAAGATAAAATATAATTAATATATTATTGATGTGAGGGCAATATCTTAATTGCTTTTTTATTTGGAATTTTTCGAAAGGAGAAATATGAAGCTAAATAAAAAGATAATTGCTGTGATTTTTACACTTGTTGCCGTAGTAAGCGCTAGACTAGTTACTAATGCAAGTGTAATATATAAAGATATTAATTCTATTAGCATAAGAACTAATTTCAATTTTGATTTTGAATCTATTCAAGATGAAGGACTTCCTGATATCACATATAACTCAGAAGGTAATACTAGCGATATGGTTTATGTGTATCCGACTGCAAAGTATGAGATAGAGTCTTGCGAATGGTATTCACAAGGTAATAGCGAATTTGAGATAGGTGGTGCCCCTAAAGTAGTTGTATATCTTATAACTAAAGATTATGAGACACCAAATTCATCTAATAATGATTACTACTATAGATTTTTAAGCTCATATTCATCATCAACTTGTTATATATCTAAGGGTGCTTTTGTATCAGCAACTCGTCTATCTACATCAAACCTTAAAGTTGTGTTCCAACTTCAAGGGCTTAAAGGCACATTCAACCCGCCAGATAGTGCATACTGGGAAGATGATAGAGGGACAGCAAGATGGGATTCACCAAATGTCAATGACTCAGGTTATTATGATTTGATTTTATATAGAGACTCTACAACTATTGCAAGAGTAGATAAATATAAAGGTAATAGTTATAATTTTAGCGGATACTTTGTTAAAGAAGGCGACTACTCATTTAAAGTAAGGACCGTATCTGGCACAGACAATCAAGCAACCTACGGAAAGAATTCTGAGTATGTTGAATCAGGATCAATTAATGTAGATGCAACTACAATCTCAATGATCGCTCAAGGCACTAATGCAAGTAATAATAATAGTGGTCTTACAAATGTTGGTTGGATTCAGATGAATAATACTTGGTATTATTATAGGCCTGATGGCACAGTTACTAAGAGCGACTGGGTAGCATGGAATGGCAAATGGTATTATCTTGATGAACTTGGACGCATGAAAGTAGGCATACTCAATGTCAATAATAGAATATATTATCTAGGGTCTGATGGTGCGATGGCTACTGGTTGGGTCAATTTAAATGATACTTATTACTACTTTGACACAACGAATGGCACAAACTATGGAGCTATGGTAGCGAATTCTTGGATCAAGTATGATAACAAATATTTCTACTTTGATGAAAAAGGCATCATGGTTACAGGTTGGAAGCAGATATCTGATAGTAGCGGCAACATAGGAACATACTATTTCTATCCAAAAGGAACGACAGAAGGATTATACGGATATATGGCTGCTAATACCACTATAGACGGATTTAGGTTAGGTGCAGATGGCAAGTGGATTACAAGATAAACATATGATATATTAATAAGAGAGGCGGCTGTCTTGCCGCCTTTTATTTTTATGTAGAGTGAAAGCAATTGAAGTTAAAAATTTAATAGTTGAATTTGATGTGACAGACGCTGAAGGTATCGTCAAATCAAAGAGGAAAATTCTTGATGGCATCAACTTAACTGTCGATGAAGGCGAGTTTGTATGCGTTTTAGGAAGAAATGGTAGCGGCAAGTCGACATTTGCAAAATGTCTTAACGCGCTGCTTCTGCCTTCAAGTGGTGATGTGCACGTGTATGGCATCAATACTAAGGATGAAGATAGAGTAATTGATATAAGACAAAAAGTTGGTATGACTTTTCAGAATCCTGATAATCAAATTGTAGCAAGTATAGTTGAAGAAGATGTTGCGTTTGGACTTGAGAACATTGGAGTCAAGACTAGTGACTTGAGAGTAAGAATAGATGATGCTATGAAAAGTATCGGCATCTATGATTTGAAAGATAATATGGTGTCAAAATTATCCGGTGGACAAAAACAAAAAGTATCTATAGCTGGAATTCTTGCTATGAAACCAAAGATTATAGTTCTTGATGAGCCAACAAGTATGATAGATAAGGCAGGAAGGATAGACCTTTTAAACACAGTCAAGAGATTGAATGAAGAAGAAAAGATAACTATTATTCTTATATCACATTATGTAGAAGAGATGAGTTATGCAGACCGGGTAGTGCTTCTTGACAATGGGAAAATTACCTTAGATGATACCCCTAAAAATACATTACTTAGAAAAGATGAGCTTAATGAAGCAGGCATAGACATGCCATACATATCAGGGCTTGCGACTGAACTTAAAGCTCGCGGAAAAAATCTTAAAGGAAATGAAGAGACAGTCTTTGAATTATGCCAATATTTGAAGTAAAAAATATATATTTTAGATATGATAAGTATGATAAGAACGAAATCTATACATTAAAGGATGTATCATTTAATGTTGAAAAAAATGATTTCATTGCGCTCATTGGTAAATCCGGAAGTGGCAAGAGCACACTCATCAATCATTTAAATGGTTTAAAGAAAGCAGACAAGGGCGACATATTATATAATGGCAAAAGTATCTATGCGGAAGATTTTGATCTTACTGGTCTTAGATTTAAATGCGGAATAGTATTCCAATATCCAGAGTATCAATTATTTTCAGAGACAGTCATAGAAGATGTCGAATTTGGTGCGTTAAAGAAAGGCCTATCTAAAAAAGAGGCTTATGAAAAGGCATTTGAGATTTTAAAATATCTTAAAATAGATAATCTTAAAGATGAAATTCCATTCAATCTCTCAGGTGGTGAGAAAAGAAAAGTAGCTTTTGCTGGTGTATTTGCGATGGAACCAGATATTTTTATCTTTGATGAGCCTGATGCAGGACTTGACTCTGTATCGAAGAGACATTTCTATGAGATGCTCAAAGACCTTAATAAAAATCACGATAAAACAATTATATGTATAACTCACAATCTTGATGATGTGATTGAATATGCGAATAAGGTCATTGTTTTGAATGATGGCAAGATAGAAAGAATTGGTTCGCCTTTTTCTGTCTTATCTGATAAGGAACTTTTAAAGAAGTGTAATCTTATAGCACCTTATTCAATTGACATATATAGACATTTACATGAAAAGGGTATTGAGATAGATACTAGTAGGTTAAAGTATAAAGACATTTTAGATGAGCTTGATAAAGTATTATTATGATTAAAGATATTACCTTAGGACAATATTATAATAAGGATAGTGTAATCCATAGCCTTGACCCAAGAGTAAAACTTGTGGCTACTTTTGTATTCCTAATATCTTTATTTATATCAACCAATCTATACGCATATATATTTGCTACGATATTTTTAGTGACTCTTATAATACTTTGTAAGGTTCCATTTGCTTTTATAGTTCGTGGACTTAAGTCACTACTTATATTACTCCTAATTTCAGTTTTATTTAATATGTTCTTAACACCAGGCAGGGTCGTATTTACTTTTTCGATATTTAATGTAACTTATGAAGGTATAATTTTAGCCACAAAGATGGCTATAAGACTTATATATCTTGTGATAGATTCATCTATACTTACTTTGACGACAACACCAAGTAGACTAACTGATGGACTTGAGAAGGGCTTAGCATTTTTAAAAACATTTAAAGTGCCGGTTGCTGAGATTGCACTTATGATGTCGATAGCACTTAGGTTCATCCCTATACTTATAGAAGAGACAGATAAGATTATGAACGCCCAAGCTTCTCGTGGTGCTGATTTTGACAAAGGAAATCTTATAGAAAAAGCTAGGGCTCTCGTGCCACTTCTTGTGCCACTCTTTGTGTCAGCATTTAGAAGGGCGAATGACTTAGCGATTGCTATGGAATCAAGGTGCTATTCGAGCGCCAATAATAGGACAAGGCTTCATCCACTATATTATAAAAACATAGATTATATAACTTACATTATACTTTTAATCTATATATTATTGATATTTGCGACAAGATATATTAAAATAGATATGTTGACAAAATAAAACGTAGGGGCGAGCACTGCGAGCCCGTTTGAAAGGGTGATATATTATGATTAGAATTATTGAAAGAGACGGTAGCACGAAGGATTATGAGAAGAGCGATAGATATGCTCTTGATACTTTAAGACATACAGGAAGCCACGTTATGGCAGACGCCATAAAGAGACTTTATCCAAAGGCAAAGCTTGCTATAGGACCATTTATTGAGAATGGTTTCTATTATGATATAGATTTTGGTGATGAGAAAATCTCTGACGAAGACTTTCCTAAGATAGAAGAAGAGATGAAGAAAATCATTAAAGAAAATGCTACCATGGAAAGATACACCATGGATAGAGCAGATGCTATAAAATTCTTCAAAGACCGCAATGAAGATTATAAGGTAGAACTTGTAGAAGATCTTCCAGAGAATGAGAAGGTATATTTTGCAAAACAAAATAATTTCATAGACCTTTGTGGTGGGCCACATCTACTTCACACATCTGATTTTAAATATTTTAAATTAATGTCTATAGCCGGAGCATATTGGAGGGGCGACGAGCACAACAAGATGCTTACAAGAATATATGCTACAGCGTTTTTTAATAAAGAAGACCTTGATAATTATATTACTATGATGGAAGAGGCTAAGAAGAGAGATCATAGAAAGCTCGGAAAAGAACTAGGCATTTTCATGTTAAGTGATTATGGCCCGGGATTCCCATTCTTCTTACCTAATGGTATGATTGTAAGAAATGCTCTTATGGATTACTGGAGGAAAATTCATCGTGCAAATGGCTATGATGAGATTATGACTCCTATTATGCTCAATAAAGAATTATGGATCACATCTGGTCACTGGGAGCATTACGGTGAAAATATGTATAGTTCAAGTATAGATGATCTTGACTATTGTCTTAAACCTATGAATTGCCCTGGGTCAATACTTGTATATATGAATGAACCAAGAAGTTATAGAGATCTTCCAAAGAGATTTGCAGAGCCAGGTATAGTTCATAGACATGAAAAGTCAGGAGAACTTCACGGACTCATGAGAGTGCGTTGCTTTACTCAAGATGATGCACATATCTATATTACAGAAGAACAGATAGAAGAGGAAGTTACAAGAATAATAAAGATAATTGATGATATATATAAGGTATTCAAGTTTGACTATTTTGTAGAGTTATCTACAAGACCTGATGATAGGATGGGAACTGATGAAGAGTGGGACAGAGCAGAAGAAGGTCTTAAGAATGCATTAAAGAATAATGGTATGGATTATATTTTAAATGAAGGCGATGGAGCATTCTATGGTCCTAAGATTGACTTCCACTTAAGAGATTGTCTCGGTCGTACTTGGCAATGCGGAACTATACAACTTGATATTCAATTGCCACAGAGATTTAATCTTGAATACATCGGAGCAGATGGTGAAAAGCATCAACCAATTATGATTCATAGAGTTTGTTTCGGATCTATTGAGAGATTTATGGGTATACTAATAGAACATTTTGCTGGAGCCTTCCCTACTTGGCTTAGCCCAACTCAAGTAATGGTTATACCTGTATCTGACAAGACTCTTGACTATGGTATGAAAGTTAAAGAAGAAATCGAGAAGGCTGGTATAAGAGTTAAGATAGATGATAGAGCTGAGAAGATGGGATATAAGATAAGAGAAGCTCAGATGCAAAAAATACCATACATGCTTGTCGTAGGACCTAAAGAAGCAGAAGATAATGTAGTATCAGTTAGAAATCGTGCAAAGGGTGATATAGGAACTAAATCTGTAAATGATTTCATAAATATGATTAGAGAAGAAATTGAAACTAAGAAAATAGACTAATTGTATAGTTTTATAGCAAAAAAAAATGAGCCTAGAATTATCTAGGCTCATTTTTATTGATTTATTTTTTTGTAACTTTTTTGGCCTTTGATGCAGATTTCTTTGGAGTAGACTTTGTAGTCTTAGTTGATTTCTTTTTTGTAGATGACTTCTTAGTAGAAGCCTTCTTGGTGCCTGCTGCTGCTGCCTTAACTGCCTTCTCGACATTTTCTTTAGCATTGTCATACATATCAGCACCTGCACTTTTAACTAATTCACCAGCACTGCTTACAACTTTTTTAGCCTTAGCAGTGAGTTTTTTGGAATTAGCAGCAAATTTTTCTTTATCACCAAGTGAGATATAAGTTCTTTTTACATCTTCACTTATGTCTTTAACTTTGCTTACAACATTATCGAATTTATCTTTGGTTTCACTTGAAAACTCATCTTTATTAGCCATGTAGCCAGCATATCCAGTGATAGCACCGAGTGCTGCAAACAGTGGAAAAAATATACCTCTCTTTTTTGCCATAATTTACCTCCTAAATTATTAGTCGATTTTAGTATAGCATATTTTTTAATAATTTGCTATATTATGTGTATGAATATTTTAGACAAATTAGAGAGAAAATTTCCATTTTTGAGCTTCCCAAACCTTAATCTATACATGGTTATCATATTCTTAGTGGGGCTAGTTATCAATATGATAAACCCAAGCTTTTATTTCTTGTATCTTAGCCTCAATGTAGGAGCAGTTCTCAATGGGCAGATCTGGAGACTTATAACATTCATATTTTATCCGATCACATCAAGTGGTTATATATTATTGAGTCTACTTATGATATACGTGTATTATTCTATAACTAAGACTCTTGTCATGATGTGGGGCAATTTTAAATTTAACCTATATCTCTTTATAGGATATATAAGTCAGATTGTAGCAGCTTTTGCTACTTATTTCATACTTAAGAGGCCAGTAATATTTGTTCCATCGTACACAGTTTTTTCGCTTATCATGGCATTCGCACTTACATTTCCAGATGCTTATTTTATGATATATTTTCTTATACCGATCAAGGCAAAATACATAGCTTACCTTGAGATAGCATTTTACATATGGATGTTCCTTGGATCAGGTATAGAAGATAGGATAGCTATAGCATGTAGTGCAATCAATGTAATTGTATTCTTTGTGCTACTTAAAAATAAGATATGAGAGGTGAATGACTATTTTAGAATTTGATGCAAAATTTGAAGACATAGGAAGATATGGCGAGATACTGACAACTTTTACTATGGATGACTTTAAGAAAGAAGGCATAGAGTATAAGGACACAGTGAAGGTTACTTTTCTTGGAAAAGAAATTATAGTTCCATATGTGCCAAGTTATAGATGCACACATTCAGGTGGTACAGTTTTAGTTGGAGATAAATTGTTTGAGACTATACCAATTGTAGCTTTCCACTCTAATTTCGTTAAAAAACATAAGATAGCAGTCTTCCTTGAAAATGAAGATAGAACTATAGATATACTTCCATGTAAAGGTATAACCTTCCCTATAAAATTCACTTTTGAATTATATGAGAAGAATGGTTACGAAGAAGAATATAAAGTATATGATTTGAGAAGGACAGACAACCGTGATGATTATGAAGAACTAAATGATGAAGAGTACTGTAACTTTAGATATGTAGATATAACTGGGATGAAAAAGAATCTTCTTTATAGAGGTTCAAGTCCAATCAATAACTTTATGCATAGAGCGAAGTATGTCGATGATTTACTTAAGAAATACGGCATAAAGACAATTATAAACTTGAGCGATGATGAAGAGAGAGCCAAGAACTTTCCATCATATAATGATACTTATTACAGCAAGCAAAACATAATTTTCCTCAATACTAATGCAGATGTCACATCTTATAATTTTGGTAAAAGTGTACTTAAAGCAATGAAGTTTATAAATACTCATGAAGGACCTTATTTTATACACTGCATGGAAGGCCAAGATAGGACGGGCGCAATATGTGCAATATTTGAGTCACTACTTGGAGCTACAAAGCATGAACTCATAAGAGATTTTATGAAGACCTATGAGAACTTCTATAAGGTAAAGAGAGATTCGGAGCAATATATGAAGATAGTGATGGGAGAGATGCAAGAAAATATTGCATCAGTTCGCGGTTTCACTTATAACACAATTGATATATTAAAACACCCAGTGACCTACCTTCAGTTCCTTGACATAACTGATGAAGACATGAAAAAATTCATCAAGATAATGCAGAAATAGAATAATTCAATATTAACATAACCTAGCATCCCAGCTAGGTTTTTTATTGTTTTTATGCCATAAACTTCTGTTAGATGTACTGTGATTTCGTTGCATAAAAATTCATATTTTGGTATAATATTTATAATATGTTTAAGGATACATTTTTAAATACATTGGTATTTGGTGTATCGATTTTGTTATGATGCAAAATTAGGTTTTGCAGTGTTTTTAGTATGAAAATTGCATAAAAGGAGTATTATGGCGAGTACAAGTATGAAAACAGATGTTAAAGTAGCTGATGATGTAATTAATGCCATTGCTGGCATCGCTGCTACAAGTATTAAAGGGGTAGATTCACTTGGCGAAGGCATGACTTTTAAGAATATACCATTTATTGGGACATCAAATCTCAAAAAGGGTATAAAGATTGATAGTAATGACGATGGAAGTATATCAGTAAGACTTACTGTGACTTTAAAGACTGGAGTCGAAATCAAAAAGACATGCAGTAGCATCCAAGAAAAAATCAAAGAGTCTATAGAGTCTATGCTTGATATAAGCGTCAAAGAAGTTATAGTTAAGGTTGCTAAAGTTGATGACGTATAAAGAAAAAAGGAATCATAAATTTAGACTACTTTTTATGCTTGATTTTAAAATGGATAACATTGATTCTGTGATAAGCAATTATTTTGAGAATGTACCTTATGATGAGGATGAAGAGAACTCATATATAGAGGGTGATTTAAAATCGCATAAAAATGTGTCAAAAGTAGTTATAAAAGATGATGACAAGATTGAAAATGAGAGTGATAAGGCTATAACTATAACATTGAGTGAAGAAGATGATATACAAGACATTAAGAATAAAGTTAAAGATATCATCTCAAAATCTAATGCAATTGATGGCATTATAAAGGAAAATCTCGAAACTTGGGATATAAATCGTGTAGGCAAGGCAGAACTCGCCATCATTCGTCTCGCAGTGTATGAGATGTATTATGATGAGACAGTAGACTTGCCTGTTGCTATAAATGAGGCTGTAGAGCTTGCAAAGACTTATGGCGACGATAAGGCACCTAAGTTTGTAAATGGTGTGCTAGCAACTATATATAAAAATCATAAGCAATGAAAGAAGCTATCTCTGTAACACAATTAAATAGATATATAAAAGAACTAGTATCTGACGATAGGATACTCAGCAATGTCCTTGTTAAAGGAGAGATATCTAATCTCAAAGAATCAAAAGGTAATTATTATTTTGTATTGAAAGATGAGTCATCAAGTATATCATGTATAGTGTTCACACATTATAGTGGCGCACAGGTCAATGTAAATGAACTTTGTGATGGCCAAGAGTTCATAATTGAAGGAAAAGTTGCTGTATATGAAAAAGGTGGCACTTATGCTATATATGTAAGCAAAGTAACTAATATTGGACTTGGAGATTATTATATAAAATTAGAAGCACTGAAGAAAAAACTTATGGAACTCGGGATGTTCGATGAATCATATAAGAAAGAGATTCCTAAGTATGCGACAAGAATTGGCGTGGTGACTGCAAAAAATGGTGCAGCGATTAAAGATATATATAAGACTATAATTGATAAAAATCCTTATGCTGAAGTTATCCTATACCCAGCGACTGTACAAGGTGACTCTGCATTTGAAACTATAGTTAATGGCATAATGACACTTGATAATATGGGACTTGATGTGATTATAGTTGGCCGTGGTGGAGGTTCAATAGAAGATCTATATGCATTCAACGATGAGAGAGTAGCCTATGCTATATTTAATGCTAAGACTCCGATAATATCTGCAGTTGGGCATGAGATCAATGACTCTATATCAGATCTTGTTGCAGATGTGAGAGTTGCAACTCCTACAGCAGCAGGAAATCTTGCAACATTTGATTATAGCGAATTTGAGAGTGACATAGAAAATTACAAGTTGAGTCTTGATGATATCATAGAGAGCAGAATAAACGATATAAGAGAAAGAATAGAGACAAAAAAGTCAGCACTTCAATATCTTGCACCAAAGGCAAAACTTGATAGATATAAAGATGCAATCAAAGATAAAGAAGATAAGATTAGGTACATAATGAATAACAAAATGACTGATCTAAAGTCGACTACACTTTATTATATAGAGAAACTTAAATCACGAAATGTACTTGATAAGATGAAAGCTGGACTTGGACTTATCACAGATAGCAAAGGCATGAAAATTACTACTATTAAGGAAGTCAAGGTTGGAAATGATTTAAATGTGAGACTTGTAGACGGTAGTATTAAAACTAAAGTTTTAAGTATCAGATAACTTATAATTATGAGAGGAGAAGACGATGGCTAAAAAAGTTGATAATAATATGAGCATTGAAGAATCATTTAAGGCTATAGATAAGATTATAACTGAGATGGATAATGAAAAATGCACTATAGAGAAAAGCATAGAACTTTATGAAAAAGGCATAAAGATTTTGAATGATGTGAATAAGAAAGTTGATAAGATAGAAAAAGATTTGAAGGTACTTAGTAAATAGGATTAAGATGTCTGATAAAGTTATCGATTTTAATAAATCAAAGCAAAAATTGATGAAGAAAATGTATCCCAATGTGAGTCCTATAATACCCACAACTAAGATACCAAGTTTTGCTAGAACTAATAAAGCCCTTGAGAAGTTTCAAGAAATTTTCTTTAAATATGAAGATAGTATAATTAACGAAGGAACGGTTAAGAAGATCGACATACAGGAAGTTATAGTATACTTTAATAGATTTATAGACGAAGCATATATAGAATTATCAGAATCTTATGATTTAAAAGAAGTATCAAAATTCAAAGAGGCACTTGATTATGCTATGATTGATGGCGGAAAGAGACTTAGACCATTTTTACTTTTCGCTACATATTATTTCTCACTTGGTACTGACTTTCTACTTATAACTCCACTTATGGTTTCATTGGAACTTATACATACATTTTCACTTATACACGACGACCTTCCATGTATGGATAATGATGAGCTTAGACGCAACAAACCCACTGTATGGAAAAAGTATGGTGAAGATATAGCAGTACTTGCAGGGGATGCGTTACTCATGGAAGCTTCAACTATACTCCTCGAGACAATATTTGAATTTGCTTATACGGAATATGGTAGTTACTTTATAACTTCTGCACTTATATTGCTTAGACTTGCTGGACTTGATGGGATGATTACTGGACAAGTATATGATGTGATGAATACAGGAAATTCTGATCTAAGCCTTCAGAATATACTATATATGTATGATAAGAAAACGACAGCTTTACTTACTGCGAGTCTTGTAATAGGAGCCAATATGTCAGCTAAGTTTTCAAAGAATATATCATATATGGAAGAATTAGGTATATATATTGGTGAATCATATCAGATAAAGGATGATCTTTTAGAGATAGAAAGTACTACGGAGAAGATAGGCAAATCTGTTGATTCGGATAAAAATAATAATAAGGTCACCTATGTTTCTAAAGTCGGAATAGATGCATCTAAGGAACGCTTAGAGATACTTTATACATCCTCTATGAAACTTATAGATATGATGACTGATGAAAGTAATGCAAAAGAATCAAAAGTATATAAAAAGATTATCGAGTATATTCTCTTAAGAGTTAGATAGATGGCAGACAAGGTAAAAAAGAAAAGGCTTGATGTATATCTATATGAGAATGGTATAGTCCCATCTCGCGAAAAAGCTCGGATACTCATCATGGAAGGCAAGGTCTATGTAAATAATCAAAAAGAAGATAAGCCAGGAACCATGATTAAAGAAGATGCTAAAGTTGAGATTAAGGGTGAGACATTAAAATACGTTAGTCGCGGTGGCTTAAAACTTGAGAAAGCAGGAGAAGTTTTTAATATATCATTTGAAGGGAAATGTTCAGCTGATATAGGGTCATCGACCGGTGGTTTTACTGATTATATGTTACAAAATGGTGCGAAGAGAGTATATGCTATAGATTCTGGTACAAACCAACTTGATTATAAACTTAGAGTTGATGAAAGAGTAGTAACTCTTGAAAATACTAACGCAAGATACCTAACTAGAGATATGATAGATGATGTACCGCTTGATATAGTTACTATTGATGTAAGCTTTATATCACTTAAAAAGATCATACCGCCAGCAATTAAAATATTAAAAGATAATGGTACTATAATGATGCTTATAAAACCGCAGTTTGAAGCTGGTAGAGATAAGGTTGAGAAGAATGGCGTTGTTAGAGACAAGACTATCCATGCAGACGTTATAAAAGATGTTGTAAGTTTCTGCATTTCTCAAAACCTCACCTGCCTTGGACTTGATTATTCGCCAATAAAAGGCCCTGCTGGAAATATTGAGTTTCTTCTGTATGTAAGCAAAAGTGCCGATGATACGAATTGTAATATACTGATTGATGAATCATACATAAAAAAAGTTGTAGATGATGCACATGATGTGCTTGATTAGTTAAATATTTTATTATAGGTGATTAAATTTTATGAAAGTACTTGTTATTAAAAAGAATCCAGTAGATAAGAGAAAAGTTGATAAGCTTGCTAAAGCACTAGAAGATAATAAAATAGTGTACGACATCTTAGATTTCAACATGATTGATGATTTCTATGATAAGATTCATGATAGAAATTATAAAAATTCATATGATCTACTTATATCTTTAGGCGGCGATGGGACTATACTTAAAGGCGCGAGAATAGCAAGAAAACTATCTATACCTATACTTGGAGTTAATCTTGGAACCTTAGGTTTTCTTACTAGTATCAATGGATTATCAGGTATCAGTGATTATATTAAAAAAGTTAAAGATAAAAAGTATTTTATCGATAAGAGGTACATGCTTGATGTCGAAGTGAAAAGAGGAAACAAGAAAATATTTAAGTCGTATGCAGTAAATGAAGCAACCCTACTTCCAAAGTGTTTAAAAAAGATAGGAAAATATCTTTTATCGATTGATAGTCTAGATAATGAATATAATGAATATAGAGCTGATGGACTTATCATATCAAGTCCTACAGGTTCTACTGCACATTCTCTATCAGTAGGTGGTCCAATAGTTGAGCCACTTGTGAACTCAATGATTATAACGGCTATCTGCCCTCATGCATTTAACCAAAGAAGTATAGTTGTAGGTGGCGATAGAGAATTATACATAAGGATATTAAATGATGACCAATTAATTGATGTCGATGGCAGGATAGATAAGGAATTACTTAAAGATGATATTGTTAAGATTACAAAATTAAATAAGCCAGTAGACTATATAACTTTTGATAAAAATGGTTTTTTAAATAACATAAAAAGCAAAATTAAGAATATGTAAAGGTGGCGATTATGAAGAAAGGAAGGCATGAAGCTATACTAGAATTAATAAGGCAGCATGATATTGAAAATCAAAACGAGCTTGCATATAAGTTAACTGAACTGGGATATTCTGTTACTCAAGCCACTGTATCAAGAGACATACAGAAACTAAACTTAATTAAGATTAAGAGCAATGGCAAATTCAAATATGCAGTAGTTGAAAGTGCTAGCAATTATTCAGAAAAATATATACGAATTATTAAAGAGACAATTACACATGTTGATGTGGCTAAGAATATCTTGGTAATAAAAACTCAGTCAGGTATGGCTATGGCTACAGCAGCGGCACTTGATGGTCTAAACTTTGATGAGATAGTAGGTTCTCTTGCAGGCGATGATGCTATATTTATTGCAACTAGGAGCGATGATAGTGCTATGCTACTTATGAATAAGATTGATGTACTAATGAGGAAGGATGAAAAATGATAGAATACCTATCAGTTAAAAATTTTGCTCTTATAAAAGAGGCGCATGTTGATTTTAAAGAAAGATTAAATGTCCTTACTGGAGAGACAGGAAGTGGCAAGTCAATTTTACTTGGTTCAATCAATCTTGCACTTGGAGGAAGAGCAAGCAAGGATGTCATAAGAGATGAGAATGAAGAAACTAGTGTAACTATATCATTTGATATAAAAGACAAAAACCTTATAAAGTTTTTAAAAGAAAAAGAGATATTACTTGAAGACGGGAAACTTATAATCTATAGGAAGATTACTAAAGATAAGAATGTTGTAAGAATTAATGATGAACCATGTACTCTTGCTAAACTTCGTGAAGTTACAGAGAAACTTATAGATATATATGGACAACATGATGGAGATGACTTAAGAAAGGATATTAAGCACATAGACTATCTTGATGATTTTATAGGTGTAGAAGTTGCCGATAAGAAGGACGAAATATATAAATTGTATGATGAACTAAAAGATGCTGAAGAAAGACTATTAAGTTTTGATCTTGATGAAAAGATGAGACTCAGAGAGATTGATATATTAAAGTATGAGATTGAAGAGCTAGAAAACGCTAATATAAAAGATGGAGAGGAAGAAACTTTAGCTGAAAGGGTAAAACTTGCTTTGAGTTCAAAGCATATAGTCGAATCGCTAAATTCATCTATTAATACACTAGAATCTCTTGATATAAGTAGTGCTATAAGAGAACTAAAAGATGCGACAAAATATGATGAAAGTTTAATTAAAATCTATGAGGGACTCATAGATGCTGATTCTATCATTAGTGATAGCATAAAAGAGATTTCAAAGAAGCAGGATACATATGATATAGATGAAAAAGAATTATCTATTATGAGCGATAGATTAGATACTATAAGAGGCATACTAGCAAAATATGATAATTCAATTGAAGTAGCTAAAAAGGAACTTGATTCTAAAGTTAAGAGGCTCAAAGAACTTGAAAACTATGAAGAAGAGAAAAAGAAAGCAGAATCAAACTTTAAATTAATAAAAGAAAAATTATACAAGGCTTGTAAAACTTTAAGTGAACTTCGAAAATCTAAAAAAGCAGATTTTGTTAAGAAGATAGTTTTTGAATTAGATGATCTTGGGTTTAATGATGTGAAATTCGACATAGACATCAAAGAAAAAGATGGCGTAACAAGAAACGGCATAGATGATGTAGTTTTCATGATATCGTTAAATAAAGGCGAGACGATGAAGCCATTAAGTGATATAGCATCTGGTGGTGAATTATCACGAATTATGTTATCAATTAAGACTGTATTATCAGAAAGCGTAGGCATAGAGACTTTAATTTTTGATGAGATTGATGCGGGTATAAGTGGAATTACTGCATCTAAGGTAGCTGTGAAACTTGATAAGATTGCTAAAAACCATCAAGTAATACTTATAACTCATCTTCCGCAAATTGCTGCTATGGCTGATACACATTTTATTATAAGAAAAGATGTGGAAGGCGATAGAACTATAACGCATATTGATGAACTTGATAGAAATGGTGAGATTGATGAGATAGGAAGACTCATAAGTACAAGTGGTGAACTCACGAAAAATGTCCTTGCCAATGCTAAAGAATTAAAAGATAATGCCATAAAATCCAAAGGAGAATAGTAATATGAATATTATTATTCAAATTATATCAAATAAACCTCTTGTCATAGCTGCTACCTCATGGATCGTCGCAGGTATTATTAAAACTATAATTGATTTTATAATCAATAAAAGGTTTTCAATTACAAGGATATTTGGCGCAGGAGGTATGCCGTCATCACATACTTCGACTGTAGTTGCATTAGCTATAGCAGTTGGTTATTATGGAGGTCTTGATTCTACAAGTTTTGCTACAGCACTTATATTTATGATAATCGTAATTCACGATGCGATAGGTGTGAGACTAGAGACAGGAAAGCAGGCTAAAGTTTTGAATACTATGATGTTTGAGTCAGATGCATTTAAAGATCTGGATTTTGAGAAGAAATTGAAAGAGTATGTCGGGCACACTCCATCTCAAGCTTTTGTTGGAGCGATTGTTGGTGTTATAGTTTCTATATTTATGATATTCGTTGTTTATAGATAATTAATGAAGATTTTGAACTTAAAAAAGAGAATATCTCTCATGCTTTCTCTTATGCTTATAATCACTAATTTGTTTTCTTGCAAGGGTATAGAGTTTGCGAATCAGAAGACTGCAATTGCCAAGGAGCTTCCACTTGGCGAAGTTATGATTTTTGTTGCTGAAGAAAAGAATAAATACGAAAATCGATTTAATAAAGAGATATGGAATCTTAAAAGTGGTGATGGCACTGCATATTTTAAAGATTATGTCGTGAATACTGTGAAGAGATTTGTTGAGAAGATAATGAAACTTAAATTAGTAGCTAGTGATCTTAATGTTATAATTACTCAGAAAGATGAGGAATTGATTTTGAAAGCGAGCGAAGAGTACAAGGAAGCTCTTTCATATGCTGATCTTGAGTTTATAGATTGTAGTGACGAAGACATAGTAAATGCTTTTAGAGACTATCATCTATCAAGGCTTGTAATCAACAATCTCTCTAAAAATGCATCAAGCGAGATAAGCATATCAGAAGCTAAAGTTATAAATGTGCAGTATATAGTACTTGAAAATAGAGATTTAGCTTATCAGACTCTAGAAGATGTCAAAGCTAAGGGCGCAAGCTTCGCCTATTTTGCTAAAACTAGAAGCGTTGATACAAATATAGAGATGCTTATAAAAAGAGGCGATGAATATTCTGTTAGGTTTCCAGAGCTTTTTTACTTGAGCAAAGGTCAGATAAGCGATGTCTTTCAATATAGGAATAGATATTATATATTTAGATGCTTAAGTGATTATATGGCGGAAGAGACAGAAGCAAGGAGACTCGAGATCTTAAGAACGATGAAGAATTCTGAGTTTAATGATAATTTTGCAAAATTTGATGAAGAGTATCGCGTAGTTTCTAATTCAAGTTATTGGAAGGAAATAGATCTTTCTGTTGGCGAAGACTCTACTATCAATAAGTTTGAAGAGATATATTATAGATATTTTCCTAAGAAGATAAGATGAGAAATGATAATTTAAAACCTAATGATATATTTTGGAATACACTTGGAACTTGTTCTTATGCTATAGTTTCTTTAGCTTTATCAATTATCATTATAAAATTATCTGGGAAAATTGATGGTGGTATATTTTCATTTGGATTTTCTACACTTGCAAGGGTGGCATTTATAATTACATTTTTTGGAATAAGACCACTCCATATAGTCGACATAAAATATAATTATTCTTTTGACACATATAGTAAACTTGGCCGTCGACTTGCCATCATAGCATTCATAATATGCACCTTATATGTGTCTTATAGATATTATATCGGGACTTACTCGTTAATTAAGTCAATACTGCTTATATTATTAGTTTTACATGGAACTATTGATGGATTTTCTGACTATTATGAATGTGAATATCAAAGAGCAAATAGACTTTATATGTCAGGCAAGAGTCAGTTCTTTAGAATAATGTCTTTTGCAATCGCACTTATTATTACACTTTTAATTTCGAAGAACTTACTTATTTCTGAAATTATTGCAGTCATCGTTGAAATATGTGTATTTTACTATTTTAATGTAAGACTTAGCAAGAATGTATTTAAAAAAGTTAATGACAATTCATCATATCAAAAGCTATTGATTGAGGCATTGCCGTTATTCCTAATCACTTTTTTCGACACGATTGTATTTTCAATGTCTAAGTTTTTTATAGATGGAAGTCTTGGTGATGTATATAGTGGATTTTACAACACAGTTTTCATGCCTACCAATGCAATATATTTGCTTATGACACTTTTTATGAAACCAGTTTTAACACCGCTCGCCAATGCCTTTTATAGTGACAAGAAATTATATAATAAAATACTTGGTATATCGTTAATAGTTGCAATTATTATTTCTATAGTATCAATTCTTTGTGCAGTGATACTTGGGAATTTCTATCTTGATACTATATATTATATGACAGGAAATTCATATGAGAATCTAAGATATATGGCGAATGCAATATTAGTTGTAGTTATAGTTGGAGGCTCGTTTTATACCTTGTGCACGCCGATGTATTACGCTCTAATAATTGAGAACAAGAGAAATTATATACTAATAGCATATATTATAACCTTCATTATATCTATCTTTATAACAACATATATGGTTAAAAGATTTGAGATAATGGGCGCAGCATATTCATTCGCTATAAGTATGTTTTTAGTATTCGCAACCATATGCATAGGAAAGCTTATAGCGAGTTTTGTTAGAAGATGAGTATAGATAATAAAACTTATGATGTGATAATTTTATCTTATGAGCCTTCTGATAAGATAGTACATTCAATTGAAATGCTTATAAAGCAAGATATAGCGCCAACTAAGATAATAATATGCAATACTGATGAGAAACTATTATATAATAATATAAGTGATAAAACTAAATTTAGAGATTTGGTTGAAAATAAAGCCATCAATAATTCTTTAATTAAGATTGAACTTATAAACATTAAAAAAGAAGAATTTGACCATGGAAGGACCAGAAATTATGCGGCTAAGTTTTCAAACTCAGATTATATATTGTTTTTGACTGATGACGCAGTGCCTTTTGATGAAAGACTTTCCTCTAGACTTATGGAGGCATTTGAAATATATGGTGATGTTAAATCTAAAGTGGCAGGGGCTTTTGCAAAACAGATAGCGAATGCGGATGCTCCATTAAAGGAAAAATTGATAAGAGAATATAATTATCCAGATTATGACGTTATAAAAGAAAAGTCAAAAGAACAGGAACTTGGCATAAAGAATTATTTTTTCTCAAATGTGTGTGCCATGTATGACAGAGATATATTTAATAAACTTAACGGATTTGAAGAAGACATTATATTAAATGAAGATACATTTTATGCTTATTTTGCGATAGAAAATGGATATAAGATAGTATATAAATCAGATGCTTTAGTGTATCATTCTCATAATTATAATTATGCTATGCAGTTTAGTAGAAACTTTGACATAGGTGTCTCTCAAAGCATGAAGCATGAGATCTTTGACTCAATACAATCTGAGAAGGAAGGAACTAAACTTTTAAAATATGTTTTGCCTCGTCTAATCAAAGGATGTCATTTTATAACCGCAATTGATTTTCTTATAGAGTGTGTATATAGATATAATGGTTTTAAATGTGGAAGGCGATATAATGGTTTAAGCATTAATGATTGTATAAGGTATTCCAACAATAAAGATTATTTTAGAAAGATGAAAAAAGATGTTAAAAGAGTTGATTAAAAACAAAAGCATGATATTTAGCCTTGCAAAGTCTGACTTTAGAAAGAGATTTGTTGGATCTTATTTTGGTATAGTGTGGATGTTTGTGCAGCCTCTTGCTACTGTGCTTGTCTATACACTTATATTTCAAGTAGGGTTTAGAGCGACACCCCCTGTAAAGGATATACCATATGTACTTTGGCTCTTGCCTGGAATCATACCTTGGTTTTATTTTCAGGAGTCATTATTGCAAGGCACAGGTGTGTTATATGAATATAATTTCTTGGTTAAGAAGGTTGTATTTAATGTGTCGATGCTACCTGTTGTAAAACTACTTTCAGTATTTTTTAGTCACGTATTTTTTGTAATTATAATGTTTGTTGTATTTTTAATTGCGAGAGTCAGGATAACTATAGACGCCTTTCTTATAATTTATTTTTCTTTTGCACTATCTATACTATCTCTTGGCATTATATATATTACAAGTGCTATCAATGTGTTTTTTAAAGACATGTCACAAATTGTTGGCATACTTATGCAGTTCGGCATATGGATGGCACCTATAATGTATGATGAGAATTTGTTTAAGGGTAGATCGGAGCTAGTACTTAAATTACTTAAACTTAATCCTATATATTATATTGTAAAAGGTTATAGGTACGCTATGGTTCATGAGACATTTGATAATGCCTTTGTACTTAGTATATACTATTGGATTGTCGCTATTATAATATTTATTATTGGTGTTAAAGTTTTCAATAAACTTAAGCCTCATTTTTCTGATGTATTATGATAAAGTTTATTTTAAGTATCGGTGTTGTAATAATTCTCGGTATATATAGTATATTTAGCTATATTGTTTGCCTTTTTATACCTGATAGAGAGGTACTTGATAATTATTATAGTAAGCTTATACGTGTTGTATTTAAGATAGTGCTTTTTATTGATGGAGTGAAGACACATGTATATGGAGAAGAGTACCTAAGAGAACTTAAAGACGAAAAGGCGATATTCGTCATATCTAATCATAGAGGATATTTTGATATACTAACTGGTTATGTTACTTTAGATAGAAAGTGTGGCATCGTTGCTAAAGATACTTTGAGAAAAGTGCCTATTCTTGGATATTGGATGAAAAAGATTCATTGCCTCTTTCTTGATAGAAAGAATCTAAGATCTGGTGCGATGATGGTTGTTGATGCCATAAAGCTTATAGAAAATGGTATATCTATATGGTTGTTCCCTGAAGGCACAAGGAATAAGAACCATGCACCAGAAGATCTGTTGCCATTTAAAGCTGGGGCTTTCAAGATATCAGGGAAGACTAATTGCTATATTCTTCCTATGGCAATAATTAATAGCGAGAATGTTTTTGAAAAACATCTTCCCCGTATTACATCTGGTGATGTGTATATAGGTTTTGGTAAGCCCTACAAGATAGAAAACTTAAACGATACAGAAAAACAAAAAATAGATGAGTATAGCCAAAATATAATTAGAGAATTGATTCTTGATTTAAAACAGAAAGAGAGGTAGTTATGGCTGATGTAGTAGATAAGAAAAAAATATTGGTGGTCGATGACGAAAAAGAGATAGCAGAACTCATAGAGATACATCTTATGAGTCAAGACTATGATGTAACTAAAGCAAAAAATGGCGTTGAGGCTTTAGAATTGCTTAAGGATAATAAGTATGACCTTGTTCTTCTTGATGTTATGATGCCAAAGATGGATGGCAAAGAGACTTTAAAGAGAATTCGTGAGAAATACAATGTGCCGGTCATTATGGTTACTGCCAAGACATCAGAAAAGGACAAGATTGAGGGGCTTACTTTAGGTGCAGATGACTATGTAACAAAACCTATAAAGCCACTTGAACTCATAGCGAGAGTTAAAGCTCAACTTAGAAGATTTACTGTTTTAAACCCTAATAAAGTTGATGAAGAAGAGCCTGATGAGATAACTATAAGGAATCTCTATGTCAATAAGGTGACACATGAAGTTAAGGTTGGCGACGAGTCGATAAAACTCACAAAAATCGAATTTGATATACTTTATCTTCTTGCCAAGAACCCTAACAAGGTCTTCTCGACAGATGAGATTTTTGAAAATGTATGGAAAGAGAAAAACTTTGATGCTACCAATAATGTCATGGTTCACATAAGAAGACTTCGTAACAAATTAAAGGAAGAGACGAGAGAAGAGAAGATTATAACAACTGTCTGGGGCGTAGGATATAAGATTGAGAAATAGTCTTTTTAGAAAATACTATACGAGGTTTGTTTTTAATGTTATATGTGCTGGCATAGTATTATTTGCCATAACAGTTTTTTTTGTATATAACACGATAATTCTCGAAGACAATCCTGAAAATGTCAATCTTTATTCAATAATTTTATTTTTACTTTTTGGTGTTGTGGCGTTTTCGCTTGTTTTTATATTACTTGAAAAGAAACGAAACGAATATTTTGAAGAGATATATATAGGAATCGAACGGATGGCTAAAGGCGACCTCAATACAAAGCTTGAATCGAAAGGCGATGATGAACTTTCAATGATGGCGTTTAACATTAATGTCATGCAAGACACAATCAATAGACTTATTGAAAGCGAAAAGGAAAGCGAAAAAACGAAAAATGAACTTATTACCAACATCGCCCACGACCTAAGGACGCCTCTCACATCTATAATTGGTTATCTCGATATACTTGTCAATAATAAAAGTCTATCTGTTGATAAGCAAAATGATTATACCTTGATAGCATATGAGAAATCGAAAAAGCTTGAATCACTTATTGAAGATCTATTCTCATTTACCAAGATGACTTATGGAAGTGAACTGGCTGTTAAAAAAGAGAGAATAGATATAGTTGAATTGCTTAATCAACTTGTATCAGAGCTCTACCCACTTTTTGAGAATAATAATATAGAATGCAACCTACAAACTAATGTGGATTCACTTATGATTAACCTAGATCCTAAGCTAATAGTAAGACTCTTTGAAAATCTTATTAATAATGCAATTAAGTATGGCAAAGACGGAAAAATAATTGTAATTAAAGTGAATAGAAATGTGCGATTTGGCACTGTAGATATAAGTGTAATTAATTATGGAAAACTCATACCTAAGGATTCGCTTAAGAAAGTATTTGATAAGTTTTATAGAGTAGATGACTCGAGAACTAGTGCAACTGGTGGTACTGGACTTGGGCTTGCCATAGCTAAGAATATAACTGAACTTCATGGAGGCGACATTACAGTAAAATCTGATTCTGAAGGAACTGAGTTTAAAGTTAGTTTTAAAATAGATGGCTAGCAAAAATTTTAAAATTTCTTATATTTTAATTCATGCATTGCATCGATTATGCATATTTGTTTTTTTTATACTTTTTTTTGCAGCAACTAATATTAACTTTGCCTTTGCTGATAATCTTGAGATAACATATACATATGGTATCAACAATGTTGCAAAACCAGGCCACGAGATACCTATTGAACTTACTGTTGATAATCGTGGTTCACAGAAGTTCAGCGGATATGTAGATTTTAATGTCTATGAAGCAAATGATTCTGTATATACTTATAGAGATGAGATTGAGATAGAAGAGCATAGTGTAGTTATTAAGAGAATGAATGTTGCTCTTGGCAATGGTTTAAACACTATATCTATTGAGATATATAATAATAGAGATGAACTTGTGGAAAATCTTCGAGACAACATAGATTTGTCTTATTTTAGCAATAAATTAATAATTGGAGCTATAACTCCCAATTTTTCGAATATAGGATATCTTGATAATATCTTACTAACTGATAATGGCATAGAAACAAAACTTGTTAGGATTGATTTGGAAACCTTAAGTTTGAATGATAGAATACTTAATCATGTAGATATGCTTGTAGTATCCGATGTGGATTTTAGAAATATCGATGAGAATACACTATATTATATTGAACGATATGCTGAATCAGGAAAGCCTATGATAGTAACTGAAAATATCGGTAGCGATGGCTGGTCTGATCTGCCAGATTTTATAAGTGATGTCGTAGACGATGCCAAAACCATAGATGATTTGGATACCGGTATTACTTATAGACTTATTAATACAAATAAATATATAGTCTTTTTACTTCCATACTCACTTACGATTAGAGAATTAACATATGAGAATACAATCCTCTTTGTTGATATACTTGATAATAATGCAGTTAATTCTTATATCAATAGAATTACTAATACTGATAATAGCATCGTAACTAATGACTATTTTAAGATAAGCGAACTTCTCAATGTAGCTGATAAGGCCATACTCCCTAATATTTTTTATCTAACTGTATTTGTAATTTCGTATGTCCTAATTATTCTTATAGTTATATATGTCATACTACGAAACTTGAATATGCGAAAAATTTATGGCAGTATAGTGTTTGTATTTTCGATCATATGTGCTATTGCTACTTTTTATAATAGATCGTCACTGATCTATAAAAATGTCATGCTTACTTACATTAGCATCGTTGATATTAGGGATGCAAGTACAAGTGAAAAGGCATTTCTTAACTTTAGACTAAATGATGATAGTAATTTTAGTTTTGATACGGGTCTTGACAAGAGCTTAAATCCTATAATTAGACAGACGAGAGAGCCGATTAAAAGTTTAAATTTCTTGGATACGAGAAATTTAAAAAAGACAACAATAGAAGATTCATCTAACAGAAAAGAGGTTGTGGTCGAAAATGCTAAGAGCTTTGACGCTTCACTTTTTATATATGAGAATAGTAGTTATCTAAATGATGTATATAGTATAAATTGTTCTTTTGAGAGATTCGATGGTGGAGTTACAGGCAGGATTACTAATAATATGGGAGTTAGGATTCATGATGCAAAGCTTCTCATGTACGGGAAGGTTTTGGATATAGGTGATATAAATCCTAACTATAGTCTATCTCTTTCAAGAGCAAAGGTGATGAATGTACCTATAGATAACAATGAGATGCTTGCTGATATACTATCTGCTACAGAGAATCATGATATCCTAAAGTATTATCTTGATGAAAATGTTAAAGGGTACTATGACTATGCACTTCTTTTTGGATTTATAGATGATAATGGAACTATGGATATAAGGTCAAGTAGTGTGGGAAATGTATTTGGAAGAACATTACTTGTCACTAAAATTAACGATAGCAAGGAGACTGGTATAAGCGATCTTTGCGCGATGCAAAATGAAGTTGAGAATATTGATGGATATTATGATGCGACGCTCAATTCTATAAGAGGCGATGAGCCAGTTGTCAATGTATATCGATTTGATAGATATGCAGCGTTGTCTAAGATTTATTTTGAAAATATAGATAGCTATGATTCAGGGAATATATATTCTAATGTTCCGTTTTATGGAGATATATATGCTTATAACATAGGAACATATGAATATGATCTTATATCAGATAATCAGATACTTTATGATAATTTTAGCAATTATTTAACTGAAGACAATGAGATTTCATTAAGATTTGTCCCTAGAAGTAGAGACCCACTATATAGAATGATTAGCCTCCCAATTGTTCGGGCTGTTGGTGCAAATTAATGATTGAGTTTAAGAATGTACATTTAAATATTAAAAATGTAGACGTATCCAATGATATATCATTTAAGATTATGGATAATACTGTCACATGCTTCCTTGGTAGCAAGAATTCAGGCAAGTCATCAATTCTAAAGATGATTGCTGGAATATATAAAAGCTACACCGGAGAGATCCTAATTGATGATAAAAACATTAGAGACTTTAAGGAGAAGAAGATAGGCATAGTCAATGAACAAGAAGAGAAGGATACTTATATTACAGTTGTTGAATATTTAAATTTCTATGGTTCGCTTTATGATACCATAGAAAAAGACCAGCTTAGTGAGTTTATCGATGAGATGCTTAATCGTTTTTCTCTTATGTCATATAAGTACACTTATATGCATCAGCTTGAAAAAGAGAACTATAAATTTGTCGAGATGATACGACTTCTTATCTATGATCCAGATATATTTCTTCTTGATAATTTGTTTTTTGGCGATAATGTAGAATATCATGAGAAGATGTTTGCTTTCATTAAGACATTGATAGGTAAAAAGACTATAATATTTGCTTCAAGAAATACTAATTATATTGAAAGTATCTGTGATAATATCGGTATACTTGATAACGGGATTCTCATTGCTTTTGACAAGAAGGAAGATATATATAAATATGCAGATATAGTTGACAAGATTGAGATTAAAGTACTTGGTGATATTGATAGAGTTGTATCAAAGTTAAAAGAGAATGACAAGATACTCAATATATCATATGATGATAGTTCTATAGTAATTGCTTTGAAATCTAAAGACAGATATATGGACCATAAGGAAATTGAATATGGTATTTTGAAATCTTTGATTGATAATAATATAAAAGTATATTCGTTTAGAAAGCAACAAGTTAGATATGAACAATTATTTGAGGGAATAAGTTAGTTATGGGAAAAGTATCTAAAATTTTTGATCGACTGACGATTAAGCATGTGAAGCAGAGGACGCTTGTTACTTGCCTTGCAGTTCAGAATATAACGCTTGCTCTTATTGTGCTTATTATTACCAATATTATTTTGTCTAACAATATAAGAACTGGACAGTTAAATTATATGCATATAAGACTTTTCTATACATTTTGTTTACTTATACTTTTTTTAATACCATATATATTGGTACCTATATTTTCATCAAGGACAATCAATTCTATGTATAATAATAATGTCGTGGATAATCTTTTATCATCAGGTGTCATGGCAAGCGATATAGTCTATGCATCATATCTTAGAGGTCTTTCATTTTCGATTATTATGATTGCATCAGCAATACCTATAACCTCTATATCGTTTTATTTTGGTGGGATGAGTATCAACATGATACTTAAGATATATCTTGTCATAATTCTTTTTGCAGTATTTTTTTCAGCAATATGTACATATATCTCAGCAAGAGTCTTTGATGTCAATGTGGCTACAATTATCTCATATGTTGTTGGCCTAGTGGCGTTGATTGGCACACTTATGGCTGTAAACGCTATAACTGCTGATATTAGGTATCTGATTTCGTATGCCATATTATCGCTTATAGTGTCAATATTACTTATAAATATGGCTAAGTATTCTTTACAAAAATATTAATATACTATATAATGATACCTATTATAATCTCAAAAGAAGGAAGGAACTTAAGTTCCCTATGAGGGTTTGATGAATTGAACAACAATTTAATTGATCTTACACACATTACAAAATCTTTTGATGGCGAGATGATCATTGATGATTTAAATCTCATTATCAAAGAGAATTCCTTTGTGACATTACTTGGACCATCAGGTTGTGGCAAAACTACCATCTTACGTATTATAGGTGGATTTTTAAAGCCTGATAAGGGTCAAGTTTTTTTTGAGGGAAAAGATATAACTGACTTACCTCCAGAGAAGAGACAACTTAATACAGTTTTTCAAAAGTATGCATTATTTCCGCACATGAATGTAGCGGAAAATATTGCATTCGGATTAAAGATTAAAAAGAAAAGCAAAGATTATATTAATTCAAAAATTAAGTATGCTTTAAAATTAGTTAATCTTGAAGGATATGAAAAGAGAGATATAGACGCGCTATCGGGAGGACAACAGCAGAGAATTGCTATAGCTCGTGCTATCGTTAACGAGCCAAAACTTCTCCTACTTGATGAGCCACTTGGAGCACTCGACCTTAAACTTAGACAGGAGATGCAATACGAATTAATTAGACTCAAGAATGAGCTTGGAATCACATTTATCTATGTAACCCATGACCAGGAAGAAGCCCTTACTATGTCTGATACTATTGTAGTTATGAACCAGGGCTATATTCAACAAATGGGAACACCGGAGCAGATTTATAATGAGCCTGAGAATGCTTTTGTTGCTACATTTATAGGAGATAGCAATATAGTTGGTGGCAAAATGATAGATGACTATGTAGTTGAGATATCTGGCAAGAGATTTAAATGTATAGATGCAGGTTTTGGAAAAAATAAAGCAGTTGATATTGTTATTAGACCTGAAGATGTCGAGATAGTAGATAAAAATTCTGATAAAGCAATCCTTCATGGTCGTATGACCCATGTTATATTTAAAGGCGAGATGTATGAGATGCTTTGCGTTACAGATGACGGCAAAGAATGGTTGGTTCATTCAACTATACTTTATGAACCTGGAAAAGAAGTTGGAGTATATGTTGAACCACAAAATATACAGATTATGAATAAACCTACATCAGAAGATGAAGAGGCCATAGATCCTATAGAAGATGATGCAGCTTTAGAATTAGCTGATAGTAATAAAGAAAAGTAGATGAATAGTAAGTTTAGAAATAGATTAATAGCAGCTCCATATACTATATGGATGATTGGATTTATAATCATACCTCTAATTTTTGTTGTTTATTACTCGTTTACTAATGATGTCAATGCCTTTACTATTGATAATGTAGTTGAGTTTTTTAATCCAATTCACTTTAGAAGTTTCATTAAATCATTTAAGCTTGCTTTTATTAGTACTGTTATATGTATAATAATTGCATATCCTATAGCATTGATTTTTAGAAATAGTAAGACTAAAAAATCGTCATTTGTTGTATATGTATTTATCCTTCCTATGTGGATGAATGGACTCCTTCGTATATATGCTTGGCTTACACTTATAGAAAAGAAGGGAATTATCAATATACTTCTTACTGCTTTACATTTACCAAATATTAATATAGTTAATACAGAGACGGCCATAATCCTTGGTATGGTATATGATTTCTTGCCATTTATGATATTGCCACTTTATAATGCACTTATGAAAATCAAAGAAGATACATTAAATGGTGCGAGAGACTTAGGAGCAAATGAACTTCAAGTGTTCACAAGAGTTATCTTTCCTATGAGTATGCCTGGTATGATATCTGGTATAACTATGGTATTTATTCCTGCACTTACTACTGTTGCTATATCTTATATGCTTGGTGGCGGTTTATTCCTTCTCATAGGTAATGTTATAGAGCAAGAGTTCCTTACTACATCTAACTGGCACTTAGGATCTGGACTATCTTTTGTGCTAATTGTATTTATATTTATAGTAATGGGTATAACCAATAAGTTTACTGATAAAGATGAAGAGATAAATATGATATGATAAGGAAGTTTATTAAAAATTTCTATCTTGTGATTGTACTTTTATTTACTTATGTGCCAATACTTGTGATGGTGCTTTTATCTTTTAATTCATCTAAATCTAGAGTTAATTTCACTGGGTTTTCGTTAAAGTGGTATGCGCAGATGCTTTCTGATAGAAATATAGTAGCTGCTCTTCAAAATACAGTTGTTATTGCGCTTCTTTCATCTCTTATAGCGGTATTTATTGGGACTATGGCAGCCGTAGCTATAAGCAATATGTCAAAGAGAACTAGAAATCTATATATGAGTATAACAAATATACCTATGCTCAATGCTGATGTGGCAACAGGTATCTCACTTATGCTTTGCTTTATCACATTTAAGATATCACTATCTTTTACTACAGTTCTTATATCACATATTACATTCAATATACCTTATGTTATATTATCGGTGTTGCCAAAGCTTAAAGGTTCATCAAGACTTGAATATGAAGCGGCAAGAGATCTCGGAGCTACAAGTGGCGAAGCATTTTTTAAAGTAGTTTTACCGGAGATTATGCCAGGTATAGTAAGTGGCTTTATGCTTGCAATCACAATGAGTCTTGATGATTTTATAATAACTCATTTTACAAGAGGTGCTGGGATCAACACTATATCTACTTTAGTTTATGCTCAGGTTAAGAGAGGACTTAATCCATCACTCTATGCTTTATCTAGCACAATGTTCTTACTCGCATTTATCATACTTATTATAACTAATATAATTACCAATAAAGATGAGGGAAGATAATGTATGTATTAGCTTTTGATATTGGAAGTACTAATATTAAAGCACTTGTATTAAAAGTAACTAAAATTAATAAAGATGAAAATGTAGATTTAATTGGCAAAATTATAGTGAAAAATACTAATTTTGCTGATTTTTTTTATGAGCTAATTAAAAAGTATGATATTGATTTTAAAAATATAGAAAAGGTGGTAGTGACCGGCACAGGAGCAAGTTATCTTGAAAATAAGATTCATGATATAGATATAGTGAAAGTTGATGAGTTTAATGCTATAAGCTATGGTGGGCTATTACTTTCAAAACTTGATAAAGCTCTAATAGTCTCAATAGGTACTGGTACCACTATAGTCTATAGTGATCTAAATGAAAACACTCGAATTGGTGGAACAGGTCTTGGTGGTGGGACATTTGTAGGTTTATCAAATGCAATTATTGATAATAGATCTGACGACCATGCTCCTTATACATTTAATGAGCTTGTAAAGATGGCATCAAATGGTAATCGGTCAAATGTTGATTTATGTATAGGAGATATAAGTAATACTGATATTTTAAATATGTCGAAGGACATCACAGCTGCTAATTTTGCAGGTATCAATAAGAAACACAATATTGATGATCTAATATCTGCAGTTGCTAATCTTGTCCTTGAAAACATTGCACTTCTTGTTAAGACCTTAAATAAAGATTTGCCAGTTGTCTATATCGGCACTATGGTTAAAGATCAATTTATAAAAAACCGAATTAAAGAGATAGCAGAGTATACTGAGAGCGATGTAACATTCGTTGATGATGCAGATTTTGCTATAGCAATTGGCGCATGGGAATACTATCTACTTAAGATAAGGAAGGTAATCTAGTACGAACAAGACTATTAGAAAAATTGTAGAATTCGTAATTGTGAGCTTTTTACTATCTTTTATATGTTTCTATGTCAATAGAGGCATAGTGATTAAAGCCTTATATATGGACGACCTATATGATTGGTCATGGTTTCGAGGTACATCACTTTTTGATTTTGCTTTTAAGTTTTATGAATCGACTAAATATCGCCCTGTTTTTGAAACCATACAGTATATTATATACATGATAGTAGGAACTAATCCAATAAGATTCACTATAATTAATAAAATTTATAATGCGATTGTTGCGATATTTATATATTATTTTGTAAAAAGTTTTTCGAAAGATTATATTATATCATTTTTGACATCAATAACATATCTTATAAGTCATTTTGCTTACTATCAGATTGGGCAAGGAATAGGCTCACTTGAAACTACAGCGCTACTACTTTCGCTTATAGTGTTATATCTTTGCCTAAGACTAATGGACGATGGCATATATAAAGATATAAATGCAACTAGAAATTTGGTTTTGATCTATATTTTCTTTTTCATACTTGTTTTTGATCATGAAAGATACTTATCAGTAGCACTCCCCATAATATCATCAGTTATATTATCGAGAAAGATTAATTCCAAAAGAAAAAGAGTTATTTATCTCTTGATATTTTTAATTGAGATAGCAGTCATTACGTTTATTAGATTCGCTGCGATAGGAAATGTTATACCTGCAGGAACTGGCGGTACGAGAGTGGAAGAGACATTTAGCATTAAAACTTTCGTAAAATACTTCTTATATCAGATAGCAATAATTTTTGGTATAAATATAGGACCTGAACATCTCTTCGGCATTGATTTTGCAAGTGTAGATAATTTGCCTGTAAAATACGCTACATTTATATCGATTGCTATTATATTAATTGTAGTTATCGTATATATTATAAGTAAGATAAAATATAGTTTAAAAAATGATAATGGAGGGAAATTAGCAGTATTTTATCCTGACATAGCATTCTTATTTTTCATAGGATCAGTAATTGCATCTACAAGCGTTACTATAAGAATAGAGATGAGATTCGTATATACAAGTTTCATTGCGTCAGTTATATATTTTGCATATATGTGTTCATTTTTATGTAGACATTATAACACTAAGACAATTAAGATTATAATGATACTAGTTTTTATAGGATTTTTTGTAACAAGGATGCCTGTAGAGTTATTATATAGGAGTTATTTTGACAAAATATATTGTTTCGTTGACACAAAAAGAGTTAATTCTATATATGATAATACAATAGGCGTGTACGGTGTCGACGACACACTTCATAATAAAAGAATATATATTATAAACAAATATTATGGTATGACTAATTTCTATGCTGAATATCTATTTAAAATCTATGATAAAGAAGATATTGGTAATAAGATTAACTTAGTAGATGATATTAGTGATATAGATCCTATTCTTATTGATGAAAACTCCATTATACTTAATGAAGATATCATGAGTAACACTTATGTTAGAGTTGATAATAGTAGTATAGGTAGATAGATTGATAAAAATGTTGTGGACACTATTTAAAACTTTTTTTAAAATTGGCCTTTTCACTTTTGGAGGTGGATATGGCATGATTTCGATTGTGAAAGAAGAGTGTATCGACAAGAAAAAATGGGTTACGAATGATGAGTTTGTTAGTATAATTGCAATTGCTGAGAGTACTCCTGGCCCAATAGCAATTAACATGGCCACCTATATTGGATATAAGCAAAACAAACTTATTGGTGCAGTAGTAGCTACAATTGGAGTTGTATTACCTTCAATTATCGTTATATATATAATTGCAAAGTATCTAAATGATTTTCTTAATATTAAAATTATATCAGATGCATTCTTCGGCATAAGGATAGCGGTTTCAATCATAATAATAAGAACAGCATATAGACTTATAAGAGATGAATTAAAATCAAGCAATAATAAGTTTCTGACTATGACTCTTTTTGCCATTTACGTACTGATAGTGTTATACATTGATTTATTCAATGTGAATATAAGTTATGTAGCAATCATATTATCTGCAATTATACTTAGTATGATACTAATATTAATAGGTGTTGATAAGGCAAATGGTATTTCTTAAGTTATTTTTAAATTTTTTAATAGTTGGGGCTTTTAGTTTTGGTGGTGCATATTCTGCAATACCGCTTGTTAAAGATGTGACTGAGAGATTTGATATGATCTCAGCTGAAAGTATTGCTGACTTTGTAGCAATAGCTGAAAGTACTCCTGGTCCAGTCGGAGTGAATCTTGCTACCTTTGTTGGAACCAAGGTAAGTGGACTTCCTGGCGCGCTTATTGCGACACTTGCCGAGATACTACCAGCATTTGTTATAATGCTATTATTCTCAATATATTTTAGAGATGTTTTACAAAATCGTAAGTTTAGATTTGCTTTATCTGTTATAAGGCCTTGTGTGGTCGCTATTATAATGGCAGTTGGTATAAGTTTATTTATTGATAATACTGAATTATATATTGCCATAAATACAAAAAGTATTGGTGAAAACCTTATTAAAGGTCTTATTATATCTATTTTGTTAATTGTAATTATGAAATTATATGATTATATTGCTAAAAAACGGTTAAGTGCTATTTCGCTTATTGTATTTGGTGCGATTTTTGGTATAGCAATAAATAATCTTATATGATATAATATATATATATGAACATTAAGAATAAATTATATGTAGGCATCATATTATGTATTGTGTTCGGTCTTTTAAGTATTAGCATGGTGCCTGCTACCAATATAATATATAGCTATAAAGCTGATACAGGCCCTGGTGTAGTAAGTACCACGATACCTATCTCAGATAATGTTGTCATACCTATAATATCTGAATTGACTAATCTAGATATGACTCTAATTACTCCAGCAACGAAAAGTGAATTGTATCTTCACGATGGGGTGTATTATAAGAAAGGTGAGAGCAAAGGTAGCTTTTCTATTTCAGGTTATTGTGCTTGTACTAAGTGCGGAACTGGGACAGGCATCACTGCAAGCGGAAAGCCTGTGAGAGCTAACCATACAATATCGGCAGATACTAAAGTGTTGCCGATGGGGACAGTCATTATACTTGAAAATGCAGTTGGAAAAGATGGACAAATCTATGATGGGGTATATGTGGTTGAAGATAGAGGCGGAGGAGTTAAAAATAATCATATAGATATATATAGACCAACTCATGATCTAGCAAGTCTAGTCACACACTATGGTGGATTACATGGTGATGTATATATAGCAGAGGTAGTGAATGCCGATGCATCAGTTTCATCGTACTGATTCTTAATTATGTATGGAGGCATTATATGTTAGATTCTAATTGTATATTTTGTAAAATTATAAACCATGAGATACCATCAAAACTTATATATGATGATAATGATTTCATGGCGATCCTTGATGTAGCACCTGCTACAAAAGGACATGTACTTATACTCCCAAAAGAACATGCAGCAACACTTATAGATCTATCTGACGATAAAGCATCTAAGATTTTAGTGTTAGCCAAAAAAATCATCGCTGCAATGATTAAAGTTCATGGTTTCAATAATTATAATATAGTACAAAATAATGGAAAACTAGCTGGACAGACTGTAGATCATTTGCATCTCCACCTAATACCTAGATACAGTATAGATGAAGTTGGCCTTTGGACACCACATGAGAATGATCCATCAGTAACTGATGAGCTAGCTAAAAAAGTTCATGACTTAATACAAAACTAAATATAAATATAATTCGGAAGGAGTTTTGCTATGATTCAAAAATTAAATCCAATACTCAAAGAAGCTACAAGAAAAAACCGTGGAGTTTGTGCATTTACAGCAACCAACTTTGAGATCTTAACTGCTATAATAGAGGTTGCAGAGAAAAGAGGGGAGCCAGTCATAATTAAGCATTCTGCTACTTTTGAAGAAGATGTTCCTCTAAAGAATATGGGACCTGTTATTGTGGAACTTTCAAAAAAAGCTAGAGTTGATATATGCCCTATGCTTGATCACTGTAAAGATACTGATTATATAAAGCAAGGATTGAAGATGGGCTTTACAGCAGTTATGTATGATGGTGCTGGACTTCCATTTGAAGAGAATGTAAAAAAAGGAAAAGAAATTGTATCGCTTGCAAAATCCGCTGATGCTAATATCGAAGCAAGTTTTGGACTAGTTGGCGGACATAATGGAGAGAAATCAGTTATAACTAATGTTGATGAACTTGTGAAATACATCAAAGAAGTAGATATAGACGCTTTAGCGCCTTCTGTAGGCAATACTCACAGCATGACTGAACATTCAGAACTTGATTTCAACTTATTGAAAGAAATATCAGAAAAAACCAACCTTCCATTGGTACTTCATGGTGCATCTAACCTTTCAAAATCAGACTTAAGAAAGGCTATAGAGTGCGGAGTGAGAAAGATCAATTATTTCTCAAGAGCCGGTATAAATGAAGTAAGAGAATATATAACATCAACACCAGACTATTCATTTGCTGCCATGACTAAGATCATGGTCAATGCTATAAAGAAAGACATAGACGAAGCGATGGATATCGTCTCAATGAAATAATCTAAAGCGGCCTTTTGGCCGCTTTTTTTTAAAAAAAACGACAATATATAAGGATTTTTCACTTGACAGTGATTAGATTTTGGTGTATTATAATATGAGTTTCGGGCGAAAGCCCATTTTTTAGTCGTGTTTTTATAAGGAGATATTTTATATGCGTACAAAGATTACTCTTGAATGCACAGAGTGCAAACAAAGAAATTACGATACAACAAAGGACAAAAAGAAACACCCAGACCGTATCGAGACAAGTAAGTATTGTAGATTTTGCAAAAAGCATACAAAACATAAGGAGACTAAGTAATGAGTGATGTAAAAACTAATAATAACGAATCTTTTTTTGTGAGAGTTTGGAAAGGCCTTAAGTCTGAATGGATGAAGATAATATTTCCATCTAACGAGCAGATTATCAAAGATTCTGTTACAGTACTTGTATGTTCTATAATTTTAGGCTTGATTATATTTTTACTTGATTCTGTTATCGGTGCAGGGTTTGGTTTTTTATTTAATAGATAGGAGAATTTGACGTGGCTGAGGAAAGATCTGGCAAGCCAGAATGGTATGTTGCACATACTTACTCTGGATATGAAAACAAAGTTAAATTAGATATAGAGCAATCAATCAAGAATCGAGGTATGGAAGAACTTATATTTGAAGTGCGTATTCCTACTCAACTTGTAACTGAACTTAAAAATGGAAAAGAAAGAAAGTATGAAAAGAAACTTTTCCCTGGTTATGTTCTAGTCAATATGATTATGACTGATGACACTTGGTATGTAGTTCGTAATACTCGTGGTGTTACTGGATTCGTTGGACCTGATTCAAAACCAGTTCCTATATCTAAAGAAGAACTTGAAGCACTTCAAGGAAAGTCTACTAAAGAGATAGTTATAGAAGTTAATGTAGGCGATACAGTTGTTATCACTAGTGGCGCATTCAAAGATTCTATAGCTAAAGTTCTCGCAACTAATCTTGTTAAGAAGAATGTTACTGTAGGCGTCGACTTTATGGGTGGCGAGAGAAGGTTAGAGATAAGTTATTACGATATCAAAAAGATATAAAATATAAAATTTGGGAGGCTTAATAAGCCGCATAACCAAAGGAGGTATTATGGCAAAGAAAATTGAAGGTTATATCAAACTTCAAATTCCAGCTGGTAAAGCAACACCAGCACCACCAGTCGGACCAGCACTTGGTCAACATGGTGTCAACATAGTTGCATTTACTAAAGAGTTTAATGCTCGTACTGCCAATGAGGGAGATGTTATAATCCCTGTTGTCATCACTGTATTTGCTGATAAGAGTTTTACTTTTATCACAAAGACTCCACCAGCAGCTGTTCTCATTAAGAAAGCTTGTAAGATTAAATCAGGTTCAGGCGTTCCTAATAAGACTAAAGTTGCTACAATTAAAAAAGCAGATCTTCAGAAGATTGCTGAAACTAAGATGAAAGACTTGAATGCTGCATCTATCGAAGCTGCTATGTCTATGATTGCCGGAACTTGTCGTTCTATGGGCGTCACAGTTGAGGAATAGGAGGTGGATGATGAGACAAAGAGGTAAAAAGTACATAGAGAAAGCTAAAAACGTTGAGCGTGGAAAACTCTATGATGCAAAAGAAGCTATAGCGCTTGTTAAGAAAAATGCTAGCTCAAAATTTGATGAAACTATCGAATTACATATAAGGACAGGCTGTGATTCAAAGTATGCTGAGCAACAGATAAGAGGTTCAGTTGTACTTCCTGCAGGTACTGGCAAGAAGGTTAAGATATTGGTATTTGCTAAGGATGCTAAGGCTGATGAGGCTAAGGCTGCAGGTGCTGATTTTGTTGGGTCTGATGAGTTTGTCACTAAGATTCAATCTGAAGGATGGCTCGACTTTGATGCAGTAGTTGCTACACCAGATATGATGGGAACTGTAGGAAAATTAGCAAAGATATTGGGACCTAAGGGTCTTATGCCTAACCCAAAAACAGGAACTGTAACTGCTGATGTTACTAAGATTATAGGAGAGCTTAAAGCAGGTAAGGTTGAATATAGACTTGATAAGCAAAATCTTATACACTGTCCTCTCGGAAAAGCAAGTTTTGATGAGAACAAACTTGAAGAAAACCTTGAGGCTCTTATGAATGCGATAGTTAAGGCAAGACCACAAGCATTAAAGGGCACATACTTAAAGAGCATCACACTATCGTCAACTATGGGACCAGGAGTGAAACTAAGCACAATTAAATATGGTGCATAATTTATACGGCGGACATTGTATGTCCGCTTTTTTATAAGGGGAAATATGAAAAAGATTGTTATGGCTAATGATCATGCTGCTATAGACATGAAATTTAAAATTAAAGAGTATGTGGAGAGCCTTGGATATGAGGTTATCAATGTAGGAATTGATGAATTTGCTCATGTTGATTATCCGGACTTCGCTTATAAGGCGTGCAGTATTATTACAAGTGGTGAGGCTGAACTTGGCATACTTATATGCGGGACTGGCATTGGCATGAGTGTAGCTGCCAATAAAGTTAAAGGTATAAGAGCTTGTGCGTGTTCAGAGCCATTTTCTGCTCGCATGTCAAGAGAGCATAATGATGCCAATGTCATATGCTTCGGCGAGAGAGTTATAGGAATTGAGACAGCGAAAGATATAGTGAAGGCATTTCTAGATGCGAAGTTTCAAGGTGCACATCATGTAGCTCGTGTAGAAAAGATTAAAGATATAGAAGAAGGCAAATATAAATAATGGTTTATCAAGATAAATTAATCTCTGATGTTGTGACAAATTGCTTTGATGAGAGGTTAATTACTAAAAATGATAATCTTGTTATAGCACTTAGTGGTGGTATAGATTCGATGTGCTTACTTGATGTCTTCATGAAATTGCAAAGTGAATTTGATTATAGTCTATCTGCGATACATGTCAATCATGGCATAAGGGGCATAGAAGCAACGAGAGACATGCACTTTGTGAAGAATTACTGTGATAAATTAGGCATCAAACTATATTCTAAAGAAATAGATGCGATCTCATATAGCAAGAAGAGAAAGATCTCACTTGAAGAAGCTGCAAGGATACTGCGATATGATGAATTTAGAAAGTTATATGATGCTTTAAGTAAGAAGAATAGAACATATATCTTAGTTGCTCATCATGAACAAGATCAAGTTGAGACAATACTGCATAATCTCATAAGGGGCACTGGCATTAAAGGTATAACTGGAATGAAGATTGTCAATGGCTATATTTTAAGGCCGTTTCTTTATTCTAAGAAGTCAGACATAGAAAAGTATGCTAAAGATTATACCCTACCATATGTTGTAGATTCTACTAACAATGATATAACATACACAAGAAATTATATTAGGAATGAGATAATACCAAGGCTTATTAGTATTAATGAAAATGCATGCGGACATATAATTGATTTTTCAAAATCGCTTAATGAGATTGACAGTTATATAGATGCTGTATCAGAGTACTCGTATAATTATGTATGTAAAGATGAAGATAAAGATATAATAGTGCTTGATTTATATAAGTATCAAGAACTTAGTCAGCTAATTAAATCCTATGTGATTAAGATAGTAATAAGAAAGCTTGTTAAGACAGTTAAAGATATAGGCAAAGTTCACATAGAATCTATTATAGAATTGACAGATAAAGTAAAAGGTGGTCACATTGACTTGCCGTATAATATAACATGTGATAAGAAAAAAGATAAGATTATCTTTACTAAGAATATTAATAATATAAGTATGAAAAGGAGAAAGAACAAATGAGTTTTAAAATTGTTCCGATGATAACAGAAAACGAGATCAATGAGAGAATTGCTGAACTTGGTGCTGAGATTTCTCGCGATTATAAGGGTGAGGATCTGCTAATTGTAGGCATACTTAAAGGAAGCATGCCTTTTGTATGTTCACTTATGTGGCAGATACAAAATGAAGGTATGTCGGTTGATTATATGTGCGTTTCAAGTTATGGCGGAGAGACGGAGTCATCTGGTATAGTCAGGATATTGAAAGATCTAGATGAATCAATTGAAAACAAAAATGTTCTTATAGTTGAAGATATCGTTGATACTGGTAGGACAATGTCTAAGCTTCTTGAATTACTTGGTACTCGTAATCCTAAGAGCATAAAGATATGCACATTACTTGATAAGCCATCAAGAAGAACAGTAGAGGTTAAGCTCGATTATGTCGGCTTTGAGATTGAAAATAGATTTGTAGCAGGATTTGGCCTTGACTATGACCAACATTTTAGACAACTTAAGTTCATTGGCGAAGTAGTTTTTGATTAATGTTCATAGATTTTTCACTATTTTAATATATAATATATTGCATGAAGTATAATAATTTGAAAATTAGTATTATATTATTATTCATTGTGATGATCACAATCATTTCTAGTTTTAATATCTATGCTATCAATGATACAGATAAGATGGGGAGGCCTATTGTTGATATAATTAGTCCGACAGCAGAAGCTAAACTTCCTTCAGATACTATCTCTGATGCTTTACGATCAACTAATGGAAACCCAACTCAAAACATATATTCAAAAGATACTGTTGTTGGAAGTAATATTCCTGCCTATGAAGAGTATGTAAAATCACTCTATGATGCCAAGATGCTTGATATCTTAGAAAAGTTTGGTGAGGTTACGAGTATAAGATACTCGGTGTCAATTACCGATGTAGATACTGATAGATATATATTAATTAATGATACAATTAAAGATAGAATGAAGATGAAGGTGATTGTTGATAGTGTCGGTGAATATTTTGCAAAAAATGGTTTCTACAAAGTAGATGGAAAGATATATTATTTTGATGAAGATGGATATATGGTTTTAGGACCGGCACGAGATCAAAGAGGAAATTATTATTTTTTCTCTTATGAGACTGGAGAGATGATAGAATAAAAAAGGAGCGATGCTCCTTTTTTTAATTACTTATGCAAAATGAATTGGCCTTAATACTATTATTGGAGCTTATATCATTCTCTCTAGTGTGACAAGTGAAGACAAGTATCTGAGAATTTAGACCAGATAAAAACCTTAATGTTGCTTCGAGTCTATTATTATCATACATGGCAAAGCAATCATCGAATATTAATGGCAAGATATTATCATTAGAATTGATGATATCTGCTATAGCAAGTCTAAGAGCAAGATATATCTGGTCAATAGTCCCGATACTTGCTTGAGAAAGTGGCATGAATCTACCTTCATAATTGATTGTAACTGAAAGTGAGTTATCAACATTGATGCTTTTATACTTATTGTTAGTTAATATAGATATGTATTTACTTGCTGTGTTATTTAAATGAGTACCAAAAGATACCTTTATTTCGTTTGATAGGCTTTTGATGGTTTCTATGGCAAGGCTTATGCTTTCAATTTCGTTATTGATGTGATCATTTGTTTCTAATATATGTTCAATTTTTTTATTTTCAATTCTAAGATTATTTAATTCAGTATATTTGCTTTCGACATCATATTGGATTTTCTGTTGTAGTTTTATGGTTTCGTCATATTCTGACTGCCTCTCAATTAACTCATTGTTTTCATCTGTAAGTGAGATCATTTTAGCTTCAGAATCCATTATAGTTTTTGCAATAGTTCGCATGTCCCTTATATGCTTTTTAAACTTTAGCATATTTTCTTCACTGACTTCATCAGTATTGATGTGTTCCGTAAATATATCAGATAGTATATCATGAAGTTCAGTTGAGACTGATCTTGATTTCATATTATTAATTAATAAAATTATATTGCCGATTAGTAGTATAAGACCTACACATATAAGAATCCCTATTAGCACTATTGGGTGAAATGGGAGATTGACTATAAAATTGGTGATAAAGTTCATTGAGTACCTTGTATCGTGAAGTCTTAATGTGTTTGCAAGGCTTGGATATGTAGCTACAAGCATAAGAGAACTAAAAACTATCATAGCAATTCCTATAAGCATGAAGAAGACATTGCATATGAAACTAAAGGCATAGTTGCGATTTTTTAGTATTGGCTTATAGTCAAGATAGATTTTACTTGCTTCATTTGAGAGAGCATCTATATCTTTTCTTTCCTTGAAACCATACTGATTTAATATAAGATTATTATCGGCAACAATCTTTTTTAGATTTTCTATCTCATTAGTATTTGCGTTGATGCGCTTTTCATCAGCATTTTTCTTTGATATAAGTTCAGGCAACTTATTATCGTATTTTTGATTTGAAAGTTCTTTTTCAAGGTTTCTAATATTGCCAAGTTGACGATTGTATATTATAGTTGCCTCTTTATCTTTGGATTGTTGCAACTTTTCTTTTTTGTGGCTTAGAAGATTTAAAGCATATAGAGTATCAATAGACATATCACCAGATGTGTTAAGATTAGAGATAATCTGATGAAGCTCATCAATCATAGATGAGTTCTGGGCACTTTTTAATTGTCTGACGCTTATTGTGTTATCAAATGTATCTCTACTTATGTTGTGTAAGACTTTGTTCAAAAATAAATCTGGATCGTCTACAGTTATGCCACCTTCACTTAGGTTTCTAATCTCAAGTTTTGGTTCTGTTATACTGAATTCCCTTTCGATTTCATAAGTGCAATTAGCGTATATAAAAGTTAGAGAGCCACCATATTTATTTTGTGAGTCCCATGGATAGTATTTTTGATAACTATCTGTAGAGACTTTATTCTTTTTTTTGTCAAAACCAAAGAGCATGGCTTTGATAAATGCATGTGTTGTTGATTTTCCAGCTTCGTTTTCACCGTATATTATATTAAGCCCATCAGAGAAGTTGATGGTTTTATTGATGAATTTGCCAAATGCGCTAATTTTTAGAGAGGTTATAATCATCTATCTAATCTTTTTCTGTCGATTTAAGTAGTGCTTGTGTACCATAGTATAAAGCATTTTTTTCTATGTCTGATGGATTGTTATTGGTAAGAGTCATTTTGCGAATGAATGCTCCTATCATGTCTTGAGGGTGCTCGCTTGAAAGCTTAATGAAATCATATTTTGGGTTTGATTGATCTTCAAAACTTGCTATTTTAATACTTTTGTTGAAGATGTCACTGTCAAATTCTATATCAGGATCGCGCATGCCCTCTAGGATGATTTTATATATATTATTATTCCCTTGTCTTAGGACTTCTCTATTAACGAGCTCTACCACATCTGATTCGCTCGTTTTACTATTGATTTTGATTTTAATAGGTATATACGACAGTTTCGCTGTTTTAACGAACTCTATTTTAGTGATTTCATGAGTTTTATTACTTATCTCCCCGTATATGACTCCATGATTACCTTCATCGTTTTGATCAAGGGGCTCTGGGCTGCCAGAATAATATATCTTATTTCTTACTACCTCTTGGAAATTATGACTTAAACCAAGAGCTACATAGCTAAAGTTCTTTTCAGCAAGTTTATTAATATCACAAGGAAGATGCTTTGAGTCTGAGCCATGGAACATGAGTATGTGTGTGTTATTATCATTGTCAGATGTTATAGAATTAATTACAGTTGATGGGTCTTCTAGCGAAAAACAAGATATACCATGAATACATATTTTTTTATCTTTAATATAATATGTATCAGGGGCACTGCTTAGAAAATAATGCACATTGTCAGAAAAGACATAGTTTAAGATAGGAGAGTTTGACTTGATGTGATCACTACTTCCGGCGACAATTAAGACATTAGTATCTGGTATAGTTTTAAAAAGTCTATCAACATAAGTTAGGTCTTCTGTTGTTGGCTGATAGTTGAATAGATTTCCTGATATCATTAATAAATCTATGCTTTCATTTTTACATAGATTTATAATATCTTCAAATGTCTTTTTTAAGTCATCTGATCGGCTCTCTGACCAAGGCTTATCTGGGTCAGGCGACATGCCAATATGAATATTTGATGTATGGATAAATCTCATATTTTACAAATCACAGTTATTTACAGTTCTTGGATAAGGAATTACATCACGGATATTTTGAACACCAGTTACATACATGATTAGTCTCTCAAAGCCAAGCCCAAAACCAGAGTGCACAGTAGAACCATACTTTCTCAAATCAAGATAGAAATTATAGTCATCTATATTAAGATTTAGTTCTTTCATACGATTAAGTAGTATATCGTAGTTGTCTTCTCTTTGAGAACCACCAATGATTTCACCTATTCCTGGGACGAGACAGTCCACAGCAGCGACAGTCCTATTGTCAGGATTAAGTTTCATATAGAAGGCCTTTATCTCTTTTGGATAGTCAGTGACAAATACTGGTTTTTTAAAGATCTGCTCTGTGAGATATCTTTCATGTTCGGTTTGAAGGTCTGCACCAAAAGATACTTTGTATTCAAATTTATCGTTGTGCTTTTCAAGTTCTTTCACTGCATCAGTATAGGTTATAACTCCAAATTCAGAACTTACTACATTATTGAGACGATCAATAAGGCCATTGTCGAAGAATTTATTGAAGAACTCCATTTCGTCTTTGTCGTTATCAAGTACATATTTTATAACATATTTTAGCATGGCCTCTGCAACTTCCATATTGCCCTTAAGATCAGTAAATGCCATCTCAGGTTCTATCATCCAAAACTCTGCTGCGTGTCTCGCAGTATTGGAATTCTCAGCTCTAAATGTTGGTCCGAATGTATATATTTTCTTAAATGCCTGAGCAAAGGTCTCACCATATAACTGACCACTCACTGTGAGATTGGTTTGCTTGCCAAAGAAATCTTTAGTAAAGTCAGCTAAGCCTTTATCGTTTTTTGGAACATTTGCAAGGTCGAAGGTTGTAACTTGGAACATCTCTCCAGCGCCTTCACAGTCTGATCCTGTGATTATTGGGGTGTGGACATATACAAAACTATTTTTGTTAAAAAAGTCATGAAGTGCATAAGCAAGATGAGAGCGGACTCTAAATATAGCTTGGAAAGTATTGGTACGAGGTCTTAGATGATTGATGGTTCTTAAAAACTCCATTGTGTGCTTCTTTGGTTGAAGTGGATAGGTCTCATCACATGGGCCATCTAATATTATATTTTCGGCGTGTAATTCGAATTTTTGCTTAGCTTCAGGGGTTGAGATAAGAGTTCCAGTCACTGTTATTGCACAGCCCACATTAAGCTTTGCTATATCTTTAAAATTGCTAAGTTTCTCATCATATACCACTTGAAGTGTGCTAAATATAGTTCCATCACTCAAAACTATGAACCCAAATGTCTTAGAATCACGATTAGTTCTGATCCAACCATTTACAGTAATATTTTTCTCTACATAAGACTCGTAATTAATAAAAAGTTCTTTTAATTCAACAATTTTTCCCATTATAATACCTCAAAACTGATAGTTTTTCTTTGCAAATTACATTATGGGCACCTCGAAAAAGTATCAAATTTCTACTTTTTCGAGTTAAGGTGCCTGTTGGAACCCCTAAAAGTTCGCACTTTTGAAAAACAAGTTTTTCAAGTGCTCACTTTTTAGAG
>DGGU01000005.1 GCA_002392345.1 Lachnospiraceae bacterium UBA3866 | reverse complement strand
CTTCTGTTAAAACTTATGATATCGCTTTTCCGAATCTCGGAATATTTATAGAAACTTTAAGGAATAATTTTCATATTGGCAATTTTACTATAGCATATTATGGTGTCATAATTGCAATTGGTATGCTTGTAGGATTTTATGTAGCTGTATATTTTGGTAAAAAGATTGGTGTTAGCGAGGACACATTATATGATATATTTATACTTGTTGTGATTTTCGGAATCATTGGTGCAAGAGCTTATTATGTACTTTTTAGACTTGATTATTATCAGATTAGACCATACGAGATACTTGATATAAGAGCAGGTGGGCTTGCTGTATTTGGCGGCATAATTCTTGGAACTATAGCTATCGTAGTTTATTCTATAATTAAGAAGGTCAATATCTTGCAAGTTCTTGATGCAACTATGATAGGGGTGGTTATAGGTCAAGCAATAGGACGATATGGAAACTTCTTTAACATGGAAGCATTTGGAGGATATACTAACAATCTATTTGCGATGAGAATGAGAATGGATTATCTTGATCAAAGTAATATAACCTTTGAGCAGAGTTTAAATATTATAGAAGAAAATGGCCTAAAGTATATTCAAGCCCATCCAACATTTTTCTATGAATCAACACTTAACATAATACTCTTCATTGTGCTCGCATATATTGTCAATAAGAAGTATAGATTTAAAGGACAGATACTTGCAACTTATCTTATAGGATATGGTATTATAAGATTTTTCATAGAATCACTTAGAACAGATAGCCTTATGTTTATGGGACTTAAAGTTTCGCAGATTGTAGCTGTTGCTTGTATAATGGTTGGAATTATTATATATATTTATAATAATAGAAAAGATTTGGGCTCGCATAGCTCGCCCGTACAAGAAGGGCTAGCTCGTCCATACGAAGGAGAAGAATAATGAAATTAGGTATTGTAGGTCTCCCAAATGTCGGAAAAAGTACACTCTTTAATTCTATAACTAAGGCTGGAGCTGAGTGTGCTAATTATCCATTTTGTACTATAGAACCAAATGTTGGTGTAGTACCTATACCAGATAAGAGGCTTATCGAACTTACAAAATTATATAATTCTGAAAAGACAACTTATGCAACCATAGAGTTTGTAGACATAGCGGGGCTTGTGAAAGGTGCATCTAAGGGCGAAGGACTTGGCAATCAATTTCTTGCCAATATCCGTGAGACAGATGCTATAGTTCATGTAGTTCGTTGCTTTGATGATAGTAATATAATCCATGTAGACGGCTCTATTGATCCACTTCGTGATATAGAAGTTATCAATATGGAGTTAATATTTGCTGATCTTGAGACACTTGAAAAGAGATTGTCTAAAGTGAAGCATCAGATGAATAATGATAAAGAAGCTAAGGTTGAATACGAAGTACTTGAGAAGTTAAAAGCACATCTTGAATCAGGAAAACTTGCAGTTTCGTTTGAAGCAAATGAGGATGACTATAAATTCATCAAAGATTTGAATCTACTCACTTCAAAGAAAGTAATATATGCTTGTAATGTTGGAGAGTCAGATATAGCAGACGACGGAGCTAACAATGAATATGTAAAAAAAGTTCGTGGGTATGCCAAGGATCATGATTCGGAAGTATTCGTACTTTGCGCCAAAGTGGAAGAAGATATAGCTTCGCTTGATGATGCTGAAAAGGAAGAGTTTTTAAAGGAACTTGGCATCAATGAATCAGGACTTGATAAACTTATCAAAGCTTGCTATAGATTACTTAATCTTATGTCGTTCTTGACTGCGGGTGAGAAAGAGTCGAGAGCTTGGACTATAAGTATAGGGACTAAGGCGCCGCAGGCTGCAGGAAAGATTCATACAGATTTTGAAAAAGGATTTATAAAAGCAGAAGTTATCAATTATAAAGACTTACTTGATTGTGGATCTCTAGCAAAGGCGAAGGAAAAAGGCCTTGTTAGAATTGAAGGTAAAGATTATGTGGTTAAAGATGGCGATGTAATGCTATTTAGATTTAATGTATAATATAAGGGATTTCGATGGCGGCTAAGTCTAAAAAGAAAAAACTGAAAAGTTCTCTAGCGACTAAGAAGAGAAGTTATAAGACCGAAGGTAAGAGAAGAGCAAAGATGATTGGTGTTATCATTTTGCTTTTCATTGCAATTTTCATAGCCTTATCAGTGTTTCAGTTAGGCGGTTCTCTAGGAAGTATTATAAGAAGTGTCATAGTATCAGCCTTTGGAACTTTGGGAGTTGCATTTCCTATAGTAATTGTTGTCGCAGTGGTGCTGAGCCTTTATTTTGATAGTGACAAGTTAAATATCAAATTATACGCTTTAATTGCCTTATATATATCAGTTATCTGCCTTATAGATTCTATTGTCAATAACTATGTTGCAGAAGAAGGTTTTGTAGATGCGGTTAATAATAGTATAATACGAGCTCGTGATGGCATCTTAAGTTTTAATGAGGGAGAATTTAGTGGAGGCGCCATAGGTACAGCCATAGTATTCTTACTCAATAAGGCCATAGATAAGAAAGCAACAATAATCTTGCTAGCAGTTGTGACAGCAATTTCTCTTATATCAACTTTCGGGACGAAACTGCCTCTTGCTATAATAGCATTTTTTAAGACGATATTTTCTTTTATATTTAGCTTACCAAGAAGACTTACCGCACAAAGAGAAGAAGACAAAAAGATTGCTATTGAAAACGAAAAGATACTGAAAGAGACTTATGAAAAGAGCAGGAGTAAAAATCTTCAAGTGTCATTTGATAATAGCTTTTCAGATACAAGACTAGTCTTAGAACCACTCACTTCAAAGAAAAAGACTTTTGATACATCTAATATTAATATAACTCCTGCAGATATAGAGGCACATTTTTATGATGCGAAAAAAGATACTTATGATAGACCTCAAAGCCATCTTCTTAAGGAACTTAGAAAGAAGAGTATCAATGAAGTTATATATGAAGAAAAAGAGAAAGGCAATGAGAAGAGTGAATTCTTCTATACAGAGGGCATGAAGCCGGTAGAAGAACTTGATACTATTGTATTCCCTAAAAAGGCTGAACCAATAAAGCACAGTGCACCGATATCTAACAATGAATATGATGTAGATAATAGCGATAGTATATATCAAACGGACAATTCTAATTTTGCAAGAGGGCTTGAGGATGTAACTAGAGAAAGCGTAATTGATAAGGAAAGTTCTAAGAAAACGATAGCAAATATCGAAAAAGAGGGCATAGAATTAAAGAATAAAACTATAGCTTATGAGCCTGTTATAAAAAAGAGAATCCAGAGAGTTAAGAAATATAAGTTCCCTCCACTCAATCTTTTGAATAAGAATGATCGAAGGGCCATAGAAAAAGATCCACATCTTAATGAGAAGGCGGAGATACTTGTTGATACACTTCAAACTTTTGGCATAGGTGCGACACTTCTCAATATAACAGTTGGACCAGCGGTGACACGATATGAGCTTAAACCAGATGTAGGTGTTAAGATATCTAAGATCCTATCACTCGAGAACGATTTGCAACTTGCTCTAGCTGCAAGTTCGCTTAAGATAGAAGCTCCTATACCAGGTAAAGCAGCGATCGGTATAGAGATCGCCAACGATAAGAGTAGTAGTGTCTTACTTGGTGATATCATATCATCGCATGAGTTTAGAAACGCAGAGTCAAAACTTACAGTTGCTATAGGCAAAGACATAAGCGGTAAGTCCATTATAACTGACCTTCGTAAGATGCCACATGTCCTAATCGCTGGTGCCACAGGTTCAGGTAAATCTGTGTGTATCAATAGCATCATTACTTCACTTATATATAAATCAAGCCCTGAAGATGTCCGTATGATTATGATAGACCCTAAAGTTGTAGAACTTCAAGTCTATGATGGCATACCTCATCTACTTGTTCCAGTAGTTACCAACCCTAAGAAAGCAGCGACTGCGCTTCACTGGGCAGTAACGGAAATGACAAGAAGATATAATCTTATACAAGAAAAAAGAGTTCGTGATATAGAAAGTTATAATCAAGCAAAAGATTGCGAAGAAAAACTTCCTTACATAGTGATAATTATAGATGAGTTTGCAGATCTTATGATGGTTGCATCGAAGGAAGTCGAGAATCATATCATGCGTATAGCCCAACTTGCAAGAGCTTGTGGTATATATCTTGTAATAGCAACTCAACGTCCATCAGTCAATGTCATATCAGGTAGTATCAAGACCAATGTGCCAAGTAGAATATCATTTGCAGTATCATCAGGTGTTGATTCTCAAGTCATACTTGATAGGAGAGGTGCAGAGAAGTTGCTTGGACATGGTGACATGCTGTATTTCCCAACAGGCATACCAGAGCCTGTGAGAGTTCAGGGTTGTTATGTGTCAGATGATGAGATACATGATATCGTTGAATACGTAAGAGATGATGATATGCTCTATGATGAGACTGCTGAGAAGATTATAGATAGTGGCATGGTGTCTGAAGATACAGATGGTTCAAGTGAAAGTGAAAAAGATGAAAGATTTGTAGAAGCGGGAAGACTTATTGTCAGAGAACAGAATGCATCCATAGGTATGATACAAAGAAAATTTGCAATGGGATTTAATCGTGCTGCAAGAATTATAGATCAACTTGAGAGCGAAGGTGTTATCTCAAAGCAAGATGGCAAGAAACCAAGAGAAGTTCTTATGACGATAGAGGAATTCGATGCTAGATTTGGAGGATAGATGTTATTTAGCTCAATGGTTTTTCTATGGGTGTTTCTACCTATAGTTTTAATCATTTATTACCTAACGAATTTAATAATTAAAGACGATAAGCTTCGCATACGTGTGAAGAATATTGTGTTGCTTCTAGCGAGTCTTATTTTTTATGCTTGGGGAGGGATATATTTTCTTTCTATAATGATCTTTTCTATCGTAATCAATTTTGCTGGCGGATACTTCATATCAAAATCTTTAAATGATAAGTCTAAGAAACTAATACTTTTCATAACGATAGTTCTAAATCTACTTGTTTTAGGATATTTTAAATATTTTAATATGCTCGTTGTAATTATAGAACAGCTTATGGCAAGAGGTGATTTTAATACAACGCTTGATAATATACTTAATATGCGTGGGACAGGCGCACTTAATTTTAAGACAGTAGTGCTTCCAATAGGTATATCATTTTTCACTTTCCAAGCTATGTCTTATGTTATAGATGTATATAGAAAGGATGCAAGCACCCAGAAGAATATATTTGATTTTGGCTTATATGTAGCTCTTTTTCCTCAGCTTATAGCAGGACCTATAGTTCGTTATAGTGATGTGGCGGAGCAGATTAATAATAGGCGAGAAAATGTTATTAAGTTTTCTAAAGGCATTAAGAGATTCTGCTATGGTATAGGAAAAAAAGTTATACTTGCCAATACATTTGCCTTGGCTGTGGATAATATATATGCACTTGAACTTTCAAATATAGGCATGCCTATAGCTATACTTTTTAGCCTGTCATATGCGCTTCAGATATATTATGATTTTTCTGGATATTCAGATATGGCGATAGGTCTCGGACTCATGTTTGGATTTAGATTCAAAGAGAACTTCAATTACCCATACACAGCCTACTCTATAACAGAGTTCTGGAGAAGGTGGCACATATCTTTATCAACTTGGTTTAAAGAGTATGTGTATATACCACTTGGTGGCAATCGTCACGGACTTTTTAGAACTTGCCTCAATCTTATGATAGTTTTCCTACTGACAGGTATATGGCATGGTGCCAATTTCACATTCATCATGTGGGGCGTAGCTTATGGCATCATACAGATTATAGAAAAACTCTTTTTACTTAAATTTTTAAATTGGAATAAGCTTAAGATCATCAATTTCATATACACTTTTACTATTGCAGTTATGCTTTTTGTTGTTTTTAGATGCGATAGGTTAGAAGATGCATTTACAATATTCAGACAATACCTAACTTTTGATTCAAAATACAATATCATGACATTTCTATCTATGAAATATATTATAGTATTTATATTTGGCATACTCTTTATGGGACCTGTGCAACGAATTATGGCGGGTGTCTATGAAAAGTTGAACAAACTTACTTTAATCAATGTGTGTGATGCAATCATTCAATTTACAATACTTGGGTATGCTATACTTAGTGTGGCAGATGGAACTTATAATCCATTTATATATTTCCAATTTTGATGTCAGGGAGATTTAAAAAATTAATCTACATATCACTTTTTGTAGTGATTATAGTTGTCCCAATGGTATCTTGGGGTGTACTTAGTGCGCTAAGCGTAAAGAATCCAGCTATCATGGAGACGCTTGATTTTGACTTGGATGAAAAGAGACTTAAAGCTACTATCAGTGAGCCTATAGATCTTGCTGTGATCACAGAAGAATTAGAGAAATATTATGATGATAGAATACCATATAGATCTATACTCATAACAACTAAGAAGGCTATAGATGCAAAGATAGAAGAGCCATATAAGAATGGTTTAGAGATGACCCTTCTTAAGCTTTTAAGTAAGAAGAGGTCAGTTGAGGTAGCCACACTATATGAAGACTCATATGATGGTAGAGCATATAGGTGCTTTGATCAGGCAGTTGATTTATATTTTAATCATGCCTTAGCTAAAGACGAGATAGACCCATATGATGCAACCATAGAATATCCTCTTAAAATTACTGATAATGGTAGAGTTATCATAGGGCAGAGTAATTGGTTGTATCTCTATCTTTCAAATTATGATTATTATAATGGGATAAAAAGTCTCGCAACCACGTCAGAGATTAAGGCTCGATCAGATAAATATGAAGAACTTAATGATCTCTGTAAGAAACTAGGGAAGAAACTAGTCATCTATATATGTCCAGAAAAAGAAGAGATATATCCTGAATATATGCCGACTGTCAATATCGTTGATGATAAGGAATTACCACTATATATTAAAGATTATGTAGATAGCCATACTGATGTGGCATATATATATCCAAAAGAAGAGTTTTTGAACTACAAAAAAAATTATATATTGTATAAGAAATATGATAGTCATTGGAATTATGTGGGTGGATATCTTGCCATTAACAAGATAAAAGAGGCACTTGGCTTAGAAACCACACCACTTTATGATATGGATTTGGAAAAGTATGACTATACTTATGGTGACCTTATACCATATGGTAATATATCTGTGGATGGGCTTACACGAAGCGTAGAGTACAATTTTAAGAATTATAAAGAAGACTATAATGTAGACGAGAAAGTGATAGTCGAGAACTTTCAAGCAAGGGCCTTTGAGACTACGAGCGATAAAGGAGCAGACGAAACAGCATTTATAGTTGGTGATTCGTATGTTGAAGCGGTTATACCATTTGCAAGAAAAGAATTCGGTAAATTATACTGTACTTCTTTCTTAAATCTTGCCAAAGATTTTGTAAGGAAACAAGTAGAGGATGCTGATGATATAGTCCTTATATTCGTTGAGAGAAATGAAAATGTCGCTCTTAAAGAGGCGGTTAATATTATAACAAGAATATTGAAAAATTATGAGAAAAACTATAAAAAACCTACTGACTAATCTTGATTATGGTATTTTAAATGGTGATAATATTGATTATGAGATTGAGCGGATCTCGTATGATACAAGAACTGTAAAATCCTCAGATCTTTTTATATGCCTCAAAGGGGCAGGATTTGATTCGCATAGTCTTATAGATGACATAATAAAAAAAGGTGTGAAGGTTATAATTGTTGATAAGGATAGCGTATATCTAAAGGATTGTACATTTGATAAAGATATACTTGTGATAGGAGTTGATAATTCAAGAAAGGCTCTTGCAATAGTTTCTTCAAATTATTTTGATAACCCGGCTAAGAAACTTAAAGTGATAGGCATAACGGGCACTAAAGGTAAAACCACTACAGCTTTTATGATTAGGAATATATTAAAAGAAGCAGGTCATAAAGTTGGTATGATAGGGACTATTGGTATATTTTATGAGAATGAGCATATAGAAACTCATAATACCACTCCAGAGAGCTATATATTGCAAGAATATTTCTCTAAGATGTTAGATAAGGGTATCGAATATGTAGTCATGGAAGTTTCTTCACAAAGCTTAAAGCATTATAGAGTGTATGGAATAGATTTTTATTTTGCGATATGGACCAATATTATGCCAGAACATATAGGCGAAAACGAGCACGACGATTATAATGATTATCTCAACTCGAAACTTAAGATGTTTGATCAATGCGAAAATGCTCTAATAAATGCATGTACAGATAATCATGATGAAGTCATTCTTAGAATTGAGAAAGCAAAAGTAAAACTCTATGAGAAAAAGATTAATAGGCATTTTAATTTGCGAATACCTGGTAGCCATAATGAAGAAAATGCAAGCCTTGCTTATGAGTTTGGTAAGGCCATAGGCTTAGATGACAAGACTATATGTAAAGCACTTGAAGAGACAGTGGTTCCTGGCAGGATTGAAGAAGTATATAGTGATGATGACTTTAAGGTAATAGTTGATTTTTCGTATGAAGGAAATGGAGCAGAGAAGCTTTTTGATACTTTAAAAAATGTAAATCATGGTCGGATTGTAGCTGTTTTCGGCTGTGGTGGCAATAGATCAAAAGATAGACGATATGCAATGGGTGAAGTGTGCGGTAAAATGGCGGATTTTATAGTTTTGACTGCTGATAACTCTCGCTTCGAAAAGACAAGGGATATCATAAAGGATATTGAATCAACCCTTAAAAAATATAAAAGAGAAAATGATCTAGAGAATGGCTATATTATAAGAGAAGATAGAAGAGAAGCGATAGAATATGCTATCAAGAATAGAAAAAAGGGCGATGTGATCTGTGTTATGGGTAAAGGTCATGAACCATATATGGAGATGGAAGGAAAGATGGTTAGGTTTCTTGATAGGGAAGTGATACTTGAAATTATCAATAAAGAAAAGGGGCTCGCATAGCTCGCCCATATATAGGCGCGAATTATACTAGCACAAAATACATGGAACAAATATTTGCAAATATAATAGTAGATGCCACCACCCTTAATAAGTCTTTTATATTTAAAGTAAGCGATGAACTAAAGGGGAAAATAAAAAGAGGTGACAAAGTTGTATTTCCTTTTGGCAGAGGCAATAATGATAAAGAGGGATTTGTATTAGAACTCTTAACGCTTGATGAACTAAAAGAAAAAAAGTTTTACAAAGAAGATAGATATTTTAAATCCAAAGATGCTATAGATAATCTAAAAAGCATAAAAGGGCTCGCTAAAGGCAAAATCGCAGCGAGCGATATACTTCTTAAAATAGCCATATTCATATGCAAAGAATATGCAGCACCCATATCTCTTTGCGTCAATGCCGTATTACCAGTAAAAAAAGAAATTAGAAAAAATACAAGACAGAGAGACGTTATAGATAATTATGTTGTGGCAGATCATGCCATAGATAATGACTATAATGCTATTTTGAATGATGAACAAAGAGAAATTGTCGATAATATAATAAGTGAACATAAAAAAAATGAGTTTGATGAACACCTTATATATGGCGTTACTGGTTCTGGTAAAACTGAAGTCTACATAAAAGTGGTAGAAGAAGTACTTAGAGAAGGCAAGAAGGCTATAATAATGATACCAGAGATAGCTTTAACTCATCAGACAGTTATAAGATTAAAACAGAAATTTGATAAAAACATAGCCATCATTCATAGCAGGATGTCAAAAGGCGAAAAGTATATCCAGTATAAGAAGTGCGAAGATAATGAAGTTGACATACTTGTTGGACCAAGGTCTGCACTTTTTGCACCATTTGAAAACTTAGGAGTTGTAGTAATTGATGAAGTAGATGACATGGCATATAAATCAGATACTACACCAAGATATGACACATTGACCGTTGCCAGATATAGATGCAGCGAAGAAAAAGCAACTCTCATAACTTTGTCTGCAACACCAAGTATAAAAATATATCATGAAGCTAAAGAATCAGGAAGGATTCATCTACATCGCCTAAGCAAGAGAGCGAGTGGAGATATGCCTAAGGCTATCCTTGTCGATATGAGGGAAGAATACAAGAATGGCAACAAGACTATATTTTCTAAAACTCTCGTAGATAGGATAAAAGAACGATTAGACAATAAAGAACAAATAATGCTTTATATGAATAGGCGGGGATATGATACTATATTTACCTGCAAGAACTGTGGAGAGACTTATAAGTGCCCACACTGTGATGTAGCTTTGGTGTCGCATAATGATGGCAAGATGAAATGTCACTACTGTGGTTATGAGATTAAAGAACCACTCGCTTGTCCTAATTGCCATTCTACTGATATAGAGAAATATGGAATGGGGACAGAAAAGCTGGAAGAGCAGTGCATGGATTTATTTCCAGATGCTAAAATCTTAAGGATGGATAGAGACACTACATTAAGAAAGGATAGTCATGATAAGATAGTAGAGAAATTTAGAAAAGGTGAAGCCGACATCCTTATAGGAACGCAGATGATTATAAAAGGCCATGATTTCCCAAGGGTGACTCTTGTAGCTATAATGCGAGCAGATCTAACCTTATATGTCGAGGATTATAAATCATCAGAAGAGACTTTTTCTATGATAACTCAGTGCGTGGGAAGAAGTGGCAGAAAGATTGCAGGTGAGTCCATCATACAGGCCTATGATGTGGATAGTGATACACTAAAATTAGCAGCAAAGCAAGATTTCGATGCCTTCTATAATATGGAACTTGCTAGTAGGAAGAGATTATATTATCCACCATTTTCTACTATACTTAGTATAACTTTAGCAAGCGAGTTAAAAAATGTCCTTGATAAAGAATCGATAGGTATTAAGAAACTAATTGATACAAAAAATAAAGTTGATGCTATTGTTCTTGGCCCAACAAGTGCAAACCCTGAAAAAGTTAAAGATGCATATTTTAAGAAAATAATTATAAAATGTAAAAATAAGATTGAGGCAAAACAATTTAGGAAACTTGTGATCAATTATATAGAGTATGTTGATAAAAAGAATCTTATTAAAGCAATATTTGACATAGAATAATGTGGAAAGTATTTAAAAATAGCATATCTAAAGTTAAGAGAGAGTCGATTCTTTCTATGATTTTTATTGTCTTTGAATCTGTATTTGAGATTGTAGTTCCGCTTATGATGGCAAGACTTATAGACTATGGTATAGAGCAAAATAACATGCTAGAGATAACGAGATATGGATGGATAATTATAGTTCTTGTAGTACTTGAGGCATTTGCCGGTTGTATGTGTGCTGTGTATGCTATAAAAGCAAGTACTATATTTGCAAAGGATTTGAGAGATAGATTATTCAGAAAGCTTCAGACTTTTGCGTTTGCCAATATAGATAAGTTTTCGACAGGCTCGCTTGTTACAAGAAGTACCACTGACATTACGAATGTCCAGAGGGCTTTCCAGATGTTGATTCGCGGTGCTATAAGGTCGATTGGTATGGCTATATTTTCTCTTGTCTTATCTTATTCTATATATCCAAGGCTTGCGATTATATTTACCATTATGATGCCGTTTGTGGTGGCATCATTTGTGATCATATCGAAATTTGCAGAGCCTTATTTTGAGAAAATGTTTGATGCATTTGACAGTTTGAACAATGTAATGTCTGAGAATATACATAATATGAGAGTTGTAAAGACTTTCAATAGAGAAGATTATGAGTTTACGAAGATGAAGAAGACTGCTGATGATATATATGATTATTCGGTTAAGGCAGAAACTTATGTAGCATTGTGGGATCCATTTATGAATATATCTATGTACGTAGTGATCATTCTTATATCATGGATAGGCGCGAAAGCTATAATTGCATCAGGCAATAATCCGGCTCTTGGTCTCACGACAGGAAAACTTATGAGCCTTATTACATATGGCATGCAGATGCTTATGAGCCTTATGTTTATAAGTATGATATATGTAATGCTTGTCATATCACGAGCATCAATAGAACGGGTGAAGGAAGTACTTGTCGAAGAGACTGCAATTAAGAACCCACCTAATCCTATAATGGTAGTGAAGGATGGTTCTATAGATTTTTTAAATGTTTCCTTCAAATACAGTGATAAGGCCAAAAATAGAGTTTTACGAGATATAGATGTGCATATAAAATCAGGCGATATGATAGGGCTCATTGGTGGCACTGGATCTGGTAAATCAAGTTTTGTCAATCTTATACCAAGACTTTATGATGCAACTTCCGGTGTGGTTAAGGTTGGAGATGTGGATGTGAGAGAATATGACCTGCATACACTTAGGAGCGCCATAGGTATAGTATTACAGAAAAATGTACTTTTCTCTGGAACTATAGCAAGCAATTTAAGATTTGGCAATGAAAATGCCACCTTAGATGAGATGAGAGAAGCGGCTGACATAGCTGGTGCATTAGATTTTATAGAAGAGAATAAAGATGGCTTTGATGCTACAGTTGAGCAAGGCGGAACTAATTTCTCTGGTGGTCAGAAGCAGAGACTGTCTATAGCAAGAACTATACTTAAAAAACCTAAGATTTTAATTTTCGATGATTCGACTTCTGCTGTTGATACTAAAACTGATGCGAAGATCCGTGATGGGTTGAAAAATCGTCTTAAAAATACTACTAAGATTATCATCTCGCAAAGGATTATATCAATAAAAGAATGCGACAAGATTATAGTTATGGACAACGGTCGTATAGTAGCATATGATACGCATGAAAATCTTATAAATACATGCTCATTATATAAAGATATATATGATATACAAGAGAATTCATAATTATGTCACCTAGAAGAAGATTCTCGGGGGAACCTGAGAGAAAAGTGAAGAAAGGGACTTTCAAAAGGCTTATAAGTAATATCTTAGCACATAAGATAAGGCTAGTTTTGATTGGCTTTGGCATAATTATTACGACATTTGTTAACATTGGGGTTAGTCTTTTCATAAGGGTCATTATAGATGACTATATAGCTCCTATGCTTGCCTACGAAAAAGATAAGGTGGATTACACACCACTCTTACATGCGATTTTGACATTTGCTGTTATACTTCTTATAGGTGCTATACTTTCATTTATATATAGATATATGATGGTTAAATTGTCAAATGGTATACTCCGCGATATAAGAGAGCAGATGTTTAGCAAGATGCAGCATTTCCCTATACGATATTTTGATACCAATAAGGCTGGCGACATAATGTCAAAATACACCAATGACCTTGATACATTTAGACAAGTTATATCTCAGTCATTGCCTGAGACGATCAAAGGCATTTTATCATTCATAATGATAATCGCATGTATGTTTACGCTGAGTATTAACCTCGTTTTAGTTGTAGTATTTATGTGCACGATCATGTTCTTATTTACAAGATGGACTGGAGATAGATCTTTTAAATCATATAGAGCGACGCAGAAATCCATAAGCGATCTTAATACCTATGTGGAAGAGATGGTGCTTGGCTCTAAAGATGTTAAAGTGTATTGCTATGAAGAGAGAAACATAGAGACATTTAGTGATAAGAATGACCTATGGGGGGAGGCTGTAACTCGTGCTGACACATTAAGCAACATGCTTATGCCTTGTATGAATAGCCTTGGCAATATAATGTATGTGTTTATTGCATTTGTGGGTGGGTTTACATTATTAAATAACATTCCTAATTATACTATATTTGGAACAAATGTATTGACTATTGGAACTATATCATCATTTATGACATTTACTAAGACATTTACAGGACTTATAGCAGAACTAAGTTCACAGGTTCCGTATATAGCACAAAGCTTATCTGGTGCAGAGAGAATATTTGATCTTATCGATACAGAGGTTGAAATCGATAATGGCACATATGAACTTGAGAAATTAGGTGATAATAATTGGAATTGGAAAGATAGTGTAAGCAAGAAGGAAGTTCCGCTTGTGGGTAATATAGTATTATCTAATGTCAATTTCTCTTATGAAAAAGGGAAGCAAGTGCTTAAGGACATTAATGTCTATGCCGATAAGGGGCAAAAAGTAGCCTTAGTTGGTGCAACGGGTGCAGGTAAGACGACCATTACCAATCTCATCAATAGATTTTACGAAGTTGATAGTGGTGATATAACTTATGATGGCATCGAGATAAAAGATATAAAGAAGAGAGATCTGAGAGATTCGTTTGCAGTGGTTCTTCAAGATGTCAATCTTTTCACTGGAACTATAATGGAAAATATACGATATGGGAAACTCAGTGCATCTGATGAAGAGTGTATATCTGCAGCAAAACTTGTGTATGCGGATTCATTTATAGAGATGCTACCTGATGGATATAATACTATGATAACTGGCGATGCCGGTGGTCTATCACAAGGTCAGAAACAGCTTATATCTATAGCCCGTGCTGCAGTTGCAAATCCTCCTTGCCTTATACTTGATGAAGCAACCTCGAGTATAGATACAAGAACAGAGAAACTTGTAGAAAAAGGTATGACTGAACTCATGAAAGGCAGGACCGTGTTCATCATAGCCCATAGGTTATCAACCATAAGGGATGCTGATGTTATCATGGTTATGCAAAATGGCGAGATCATAGAGAGAGGAGACCACAAGACTCTACTCGAAAAGAAAGGCCACTATTACGAACTCTATACTGGGAAGGTGGAGATAAGCTAAAAATCTTGCATAGGATGTCTTTCATGTCAAAAGACTCATAAATGTGTGCTTAAAGATGATATAACGAAAGAGATGTTAGACGATATTTGTAATTCTGATATAATAGTATTCGTCACGCCAGTTTATTATTATACTGTCACAGGTCAACTCAAGACATTTATAGACAGGATGAATCCAATTTATAATATGGATTATAAGTTTAAGGATATTTATGTGATATCTACTGCAGCTGAGGATGAAGTAAGAACTTTTAAAGGCATAAAAGAAGATATTAAAGGTTTTGTCGATTGTTATGAAGGAACAAAAATTAAAGGAACATTATTTGCAGGCGGTCTTGAAAAGCCAAATGATGCAAAAAAGAGAGATGATTATATGAAGATGGCTTATGAGATGGGGAGTAAGATTAAAGGAGGCCTTTGACAAGGTAATGACATATTTTATGAGAGAGGGATAAGCTTTTGTTTAGCACGGCGCATATTATTTTCATAATTATAAGTTTGATACTAACAATAACAGGGACAATGATTTGTAAAAAAAGCAATGCATCAGTTCATAGTTTAATTAAGATATGTTTTTTTATTGCACTCATATGTGAGTTTATAAAGATTTTTACAGTTATTGATATAGTGCCTATTGTTGAGACGGTAGTTGAAAATGGCAATATAATCTATAAAGAGACAGGCAGATTTTCACCATATATTAAAGCAGAACATATGCCATTTGAATTGTGCTCATATCAAATTATATTCTTGTTCCTAGCAATAGTTATAAAAAACGAAGTATGGAAGAAAAGAATATATTCGCTTATATATGCTACAGCCTTAATCGGTGGAGTTCTTGCTATCTTTTTATCTTCAATACCGTTAGATTTTGATACGACAAGCAAGTTTTTGTTATCAATAAGGGCTTGGGAGTTTTATATTTATCATTCTATGATAATAGTTATCGCTATAGTTATTGCGAGAGATAAGCAGAATTATATTAGATTTGGCGATATTAGATGGACTTGCATAATTTTGATGTTTTTAGATATTCTTTCATTATATTTAAATTCAATTTTTAGTGTTCCTATATATGATAATGGAAGATTGGCCGGACTTCAGTATGCTGTAAATTATTTTTCTTCATATAATAATCCACTTGGCATAGTATTGGACACAAAGGAAAAGTATCTAATGTATATTATACTGAGATTCGTACTTGCCTTAGTGATTATTGTTATAATATATCTACCATTTTTGAAAAATAAAAGATTTAGTCGTGAAAATGAAGGAGGCTAGTTTGCTAGTAAATAATAGAGAACGACAATATATCATCAATTTGCAAAGGAATAGAAGTTTAGTTGCATTACTTGCAAGTTTAGTATCATTATTTTTTGCGATATATGCTATAACGTCAGGCTTAATATTGTATGCGAGAAATGGTGCAAGGCCGATAGACCTTTTCCAATACTTTACAATAGATGCGAATGCGATTACAGCTTTTGCATCGGCAATGATTATTCCATATGCTATAGATGGATTTCGGAAGAAAAGGTTTTATTGTCCAAAGTGGGCAGTACTATTTTATTATAGCGGGACTGTCTGCACTACACTTATAATGTTTTACGCAGTTTTTATAATAAGTCGCATCGATAAACAAAATGCATTTGGCGGTTATAATTTTTATCTTCATCTTGTATGTCCTATCATGATACTTGTATCATTCTTTCTTATAGAATCGTATTATAGATTGAGTATTAAGGATGCAGCCTTATCAGTGATACCAGTTTTTATTTATGCCATCGTTTATATTTATGAAGTAGTGATAGTGGGAGAAAATGCTGGTGGATGGGAAGATATATATTATTTCACAAAATATTTTTCATTCATAATATCATTCATAGCAATGTTGACAATAGCATTTTTGTTTGCATTGGCAATTAGAGCATTATATAACAAATTGAGTTATATAAGAAAACAAAAACTTATATCGAGTTTGTGGAGTGAAGGCGTAAGCCCAGTGGAGATAAAAATTGAGTTTTTTGGTCTTGGTAGATTTTTTGGGAGAAAAGAACATAAATCGTATGCGACATTGCCACTAGATATAATGCAATTAGTATCAGATAAATATAATATAAAGATTGAAGAATTGATTAATGCATTTGTAAAAGGAATGCTTGATAAGATAAAAGAAAGTAAAGATTAAATAATATGGAAACTATATAACGAAGCTTAAGGTGTCCTTTTGGCATATGTAAGGAGTGTAAATGAATAAGAGAAAAATAAATTTAATGTGCATGACTACATTAATGATGATTTTACTTTTAAGCTGTAAAGCAGTTGATGTTGATGGAAGCGGTGAACTCAGCCCAGAAACAAATGATATTGAGCATCAGATTTTTTATACAAAATCTGTAAGCAGTTATGGAGTGATGGATACTATTGATGAAATGGACACGGTGACATTTGGTTCATACCCACAATCTGATGTAAGTGGAGAAAAGAAGGATCCTATAGAGTGGATAGTTCTTGCGAAAGATAACAATAATGGGAGAGCTCTTATATTGAGTAAATATATTATTGATAATGTGAGCTTTAATGATGAACCGGGAGAGTGTAACTGGGAAAAGTGCTCATTGAGAAAGTGGTTAAATACTACATTTTATGAAAATGCATTTGATAGTGACGAAAGAGAAAAGATAGTTGAGGTTTCTCACATTAGTGATTCGTTTAGGGATAATGGCAGAGAAGTTTCTGATAAGGTATTTCTATTATCATCAAGTGAAGTGAATAAGTATTTTAAAAAAGATAATATGGAGGATGAAAATAAAAGACTTGCGACAAGAGGTACTGAATATGCGAAAAATGTAGATAACAATGGCGAGAAATTATGGGTAAGAGAAAATACAGGGGAGCATACTTTTGGTATAACTGAAGATGGATTGTTATACGAAAAAATCGTAGAAAGGTATAAGGATGAAGCATTAAAGTATGAATGGTGTATTGGAAATAGTTTTTATTGGCTTAGAACAAATGGCATTGACTTAAAATCTATGGCAAGAGTAAATAGTGTTGGCGGACTACTTGAAGGTAATTCAGATTATTCAGTCACACAACCTCAAGGAGGAGTTAGGCCAGCTATATGGGTCGGTTATCATATAGATGAAGAAAAGAGTGAGGAAAATGATAATAAAGAATATGAAGAGATAAAATTTGGACATTATAAACAGACTGCAGCTTCTAATAATGGTGAATGGAACGAAGATCCAATTGAATGGATTGTTTTGGAAAAAGATACAAAGAATAAGAAGGCACTGATTGTTAGTAAGTATATATTGGATACTAAAAAGCCATATTATAAAGGAGACTCTAAGAGTATAACATGGGAAAATAGTATGATGAGGGAATGGTTAAATGATACATTTTATAATGAGGCTTTTTCTGAAGAAGAAAAAATGAAAATAATAGAAACGTTAATTGCAAATGATGATAATGATGATTATATGACATTGGGAGGGAGGGACACAGAAGATAAAGTGTTTTTACTTAGCATCAATGAAGTAAGAAAGTATTTTGCAGAAAGTAATAGCGACGGCGATATAAATCGACTTTCAAGGATGGGCGCAGCGGAAGGAACTGATTATGCGAAGTCTAGAAGATTAAGGAAAATCAAAACTAGTCAGCAAGATGAATATGAAGAATGGATGCTTGAAAATAGTAGCTACTTTTTAAGAAGTCCAGGAGGCACCCAAAAGGATGTAGCAATTGTGGAACCAAATGCAGTAGTCTATACAGGAGGAGTGGGAGCAAGTTCAAATGTTTTTGGCATAAGGCCAGCAATGTGGGTTGAGTATTGATAGATAATTCTTTTTTCTGAACAACAAAAAAATGGGCTATAAGCCCATTTTTTATTTCTTTATAATGAATTAGTATATCATCTTTCCATCTTGGTCAAAGAAATGCGTGATTCCGTTTAATATAATTGTGCCTGTGGCCATCGTACCATCTGGATTAAAATAATATGTGTAGCTTCCTATATTTGCTAGACCAATCGTCATATTGGTATTGATGTCAACATAGTACCATTTATTGTTTATGAAAATCCATGAGTTAGAAGCATATACTCCATTTGAATAAAGGAAATGCCACTTGCCATTAATTGCCATCCATTGTCCTTTAGGATTTACAACTTGCTGTGGTGTAGGATTACTTGCTATCTCTCCTGGACCCGAACTAGGGTATACCGTGCCTACTGGACCGCCAGAAACAGTTCCGGTATTGCCATTCGTGTCTTTATTAACAATTACGGAGTCTGATTGCTCCCAATCTCCCCAGCCAGTATCATAGTTGAAAGGACGAACTTCAAAATAATACTCATGTATCCCTCGGGTCATTTCTCCTACAAAGTTCCTGCTTCGAGATGTGACTGTCTTAGTAAATACTCGTCTATCATCTCTATAAAGTCTTATCTCATACTTATCTGCCCAGCCGTCTACTGACCATCTCGCAGTCTTATTGACCCAATAAAGGTCGTATACTTCTGGATAATCATACATTGCATAAGTTGGTATTATCTGCTTAATCGACAATACGCATATTAGTATTATTAATGCTGATACTATTTTCTTTTTCATTTTAGATTTTACTATATAATTCAGTTTTAAAGTTTTAATCCCTCTTTCAAAAACTTTCAAACTGATTATTTTGCTCCTTTCTGTATTTATTATAGCAATTTTACTTGAAAATTTCAAATATTGTTGAGATGAATATTGATAAAAATAGGAATTTTATTTATTCGCATCATTTTTTAAAATTTCCCTTGTACCACAATTTATCTTGCATTTTGTTGTTAAATGTGTCATATTATATAGCGTGGCATAAGATGCCACATTGAATGTTAGATGTTATAAGGAGATTTGTATGAAAAAAATAGAAAAACTAATTATTTTTTTAATGGTGGCAGTATTTGCATTTGGCTGTGCAAATAATAAAAATGAGAGTGCTAATGTAGAAAGTGAGAGTAGTGTTGTAGAATCAATCGAAACAACTATGATAGAAGATGAAAGCATTGACGATATGGTTGACTATGATTCTTATGAAACTATGGAAGAAGAGTTTATGCTTTCAAGAACTGACTTAAATGTCTTATATGATTCAAGCACTAACCTTGATGTATATGATGCTAAGGGTAATATCACTTGGACTAATAGCAACAATGAAGTAGTATCGTTGGAAGAAAATGAAAATAGTGTTATGGTGATAGGAACAAAACCTGGTGAAGCAATCATAACTGCAACTGCAGAAAATGGTGAAGGCTCATGCAATGTGAAAGTCTTATCAAGAGGACTTTATCTTAAAGACGATCGTGGAAATGTAGGTGCATATAGTAGTGGCACATATAATCTTGGTAAAAAGCATAATTATACTGCCTTTTATGATGGCGCTGAGATATCACCAGAAACCCTCAAATGGGGATCGCTTGATGAAAGTGTAGCAACTGTTAATGATGGTGTTGTTGACATGGTAGGCACTGGAATAACTTATATCTATGCAGAAGATGGCGATGGAAATATAGCTTATTCAAGTGTATGGGTATCTGATACAGATGATGAATATGAATACGAAACTAAGATGCCAGAGAAAGGTTTATTCTTTATGGATATGTTTACTGCATATGAAGAATATATATTAGAATCATATGAAAATGTCGGAGAAAATTTCTCTATCGGTGAAGTGTATGATGATAATGTAAAAATTGATGCAGGAACTTTATCTTGGTCAGCCGAGCCAGTTAAAGGTAATCCATTTGTTGTAAATGACGCAGAGACAAATGCAGAGGAGGTAGCCATCAATTATACTGGAGAAGCAGGCATGGGATTTCTCGTTGCAACTAACCCTGCAACAGGTCACACATTTAGATATTTAATCAAGGTGTATGACCCAAGAAATTAAAAGAATTATAAATTGCAAGTAGATACATTTTTTTGTATAATATAGAGGCGTGGAAAATATAGTCGTAGTCAAAAACTTAACAAAGATATACGAGCTTTATAATAAGCCGATTGATAGGTTGAAAGAGAGCATAAGCCTCACTCACAAGAACTATCATAGGGATTTCTATGCTTTACACGACATTAATTTTGAAGTGAAAAAAGGTGAGTCATTTGGCATAATCGGTATAAATGGCTCAGGGAAATCCACTTTGCTTAAAATCATCACAGGGGTTCTTTCTAAGACTAGGGGAGAAGTTGAAGTCTATGGTAAAGTTGCAGCTCTTCTTGAACTAGGTGCTGGTTTTAATATGGATTATACTGGCATAGAAAATATCTATATGAACGGCACTATGATGGGATTTACTAAAGCCGAAATGGATGAGAAGCTGCCAAAGATCATAGAGTTTGCTGACATAGGAGATTTTATATATCAGCCAGTTAAAAATTATAGTAGTGGTATGTTTGTTCGTCTTGCATTTGCCTTATCTATAGAAGTTGACCCTGAGATACTTATAGTTGATGAAGCGCTTTCTGTAGGTGATATATTTTTCCAAACTAAGTGCTATAAGAGAATGGATGAGTTAAAAGAGAAGGGAACTACTATAATAATGGTTACTCACGATCTTGGTGCCGTTATGAAATACTGTGATAGAACGATGGTGCTTCATAATGGCAATCAAGTTGCTATAGGTTCGCCTCATGAGATGGTAGATCTATATAAAAAGATTCTCGCTGGTCAAGAGCCTACGATTAGTGATAAAGCTGCCGAAAACAAGAACACAGCGAAGCAAGAAAATGTAGCGGAGAGTACCAAGCCAGTAAGCACGAGTACTCAATCCGTAGATGCGAGTGACCAATCCGTAGGGGCGAGCACTGCGAGCCCGCTTAAGGATAGCATGTCAATAAATCCTAATGCTGACATCTATGGTGACATGAAAGCTGAGTTTATAGATTTTGGAGTTCTTGATGCGAAAGGTAATCCTGCGACAGTAATAGTTAAGGGTGAAGATTTTACTATAAAAGAAAGAATTAGGATGAACGATACTATAAAATCACCAATATTTACTTGGACTATCAAAGATAAGAGAGGGGTGGAACTCACAGGCACCAATACTATGCTTGAAAAAATTGATACAGGGATTGGAGAAAAGGGAAAAATATACGAAATAGAGTTTACTCAAAAGATGAGACTTCAAGGTGGAGAGTATCTTCTTTCAATGTCATGTACAAGTTTTGAAGGTGATGATTTAAAAGTCCACCACCGTATGTATGATGTTATAAGCCTCACAGTTCTTATCAATGAGAATAAAGTTGGGATATTTGATTCGGAAAGCAGAGTGAGTTTTAAAACGCTTTAGAGTTAATAAATCATTTTTTCTAGCAAGTGTAAAGTACTAGAAGACAAGGAGCATGGCTCCTTTTTTGGTGTAAAAAAATTTTATATTGTTTTAAATGTAAAAAAATGTTAAATTAATAGTATGAAAAAGAAGGTAATAATACTAGCTACTGGTGGAACTATTGCTGGTGTTGGTGAAGAAGGAAAAATTGTTGGGTATATACCGGGATCTATTGCGGTTGATGATTTGATTGCAGCAATGCCAAAACTTAAAGATGTAGCAGATATAGAAGCATTGCAAATATGCAATATTAATTCAGATGACATTACGGATAAGATTTGGATAAGACTTGCAAATACAATTAATGAGCTTTCGAAAGATCCAAATGTTGTTGGTTTTGTAGTGACGCACGGAACGGATACGATGGAAGAGACAGCATATTTTTTGAATCTAACCATTAAAACAGACAAACCTGTGGTTTTTACTGGATCGATGCGACCAGCTACATCTATCTCTGCAGATGGTTATATGAATTTATATGAAGCAGTTTGCGTAGCAACATCAAATGAAGCAAGAGAAAAAGGGGTATTGGTTGTATTCTCAGACTGCATTTTTGCTGCAAGAACTGTTACTAAAACGAGTACATATCATGTGACAGCAATTTCCTCAAGTGGGATGGGAGCTATTGGTATTGTGAGAGATGGTGATGTATATCTTTACGCATCTCCATCTAAATGTCATACAACAAAATCTTTATTTGATGTAAAAAGTATTGACAAGCTACCCAAAGTTTCATTATTATACTTTTATGCAGATGCAGATCCTGGGCTTTTGGAATATGCAGCAAAATCTTCAGATGGTATAGTGATTGCAGGCGCGGGAGCTGGTGAGTTTAGCGAGTCATATAAATCAATAATAGAAAAATTTAATATACCAGTTGTGGTATGTTCACGAATTGATGGTGGAATTATTTTTAAAGAAAACTTACTTTGTGATAACACTGTTGCAGCTGATAATCTATCACCACAAAAAGCAACAGTACTTCTTAGACTTGCACTAGCCTGCAAGATTGACAGACAAAATTTGCAGGAAATATTTATGAAATATTAAAATATAGGAGATGAAAGACGAAAATAATAATTTTAAATGGTAGTCCAAACAAGTAAATGATTATAGCAAAAAAATATAGTAAAACGCCTGCTCAAATTATCTTAAGGTGGCATTTACAATCAAATAATATTGCTATACCAGGTTCATCAAATGAAGAACACATAAAAGATAACAATGATATTTACGATTTTGAATTGACAAACGAAGAAATGAAACAAATTAATAATTTGAATACTAATAGACGGTATGAAAATTGGTAATAGGACATAACATATAACTAACTTATATTAGGAGAACTATTTTTGAAAACTTATCGCAAATTAATGGAGAGTGTAGTATAACCGAGAGGTTTATCTACATTCTAGTAAACCTCTCGAAAGTTAAAAAAGAACTTTTTGGAGGTTATGCCCTATGGGTAAAAAATATACAAAAGCAGTAAACAAAAACTATGAAAATAGTTTTGAAAGTTTTGTTTGCAAAGTTTGTGGAAAACTTGTAAAACCATTAGATAATGGTGGTAAACAGAGAAACCATTGTCCATATTGTTTAACAAGTATACATGTTGACAACAATAAAGGTGATAGACAATCAACTTGCAAAGGGATAATGGATGTTATCGCAATATGGGTGAAAAGAAACGGAGAGTGGGCAATTATACACAGATGTAGGACTTGTGGCAAACTTAGTTCAAATAGAATTGCATCTGATGACAATTCACTTAAACTTGTATCACTTGCAATGAAACCGATTTCATCTATGCCTTTTCCGATTGAAAGGATAGATAACATTTAGCATCATTATATACCGATACATATATCAGTGTATCGGTATTTTTAAAAATGAAAAAGGAGGAATTTATGAATAGGTATATTGCATACTGTGGACTTGATTGTGAAAAATGTGAGGCAAGAATTGCTACTATAAATAATGATAATAATTTGCGAAAAGAAGTGGCAAAAAAATGGTCTGAATTGAATAAGGTTGAAATAACACCGGAAATGATTAATTGTGTAGGATGTAGAATAGATGGAATCAAAACTTCTTTTTGTGAGTCGTTGTGTCAAATTAGACAATGTGCTATGAACAAAAAAATTGAAACTTGTGGAAGTTGTGAAGACATTAAAAAATGTGATAAAATCAAAATGATAATAAATAATAATAATGAAGCACTGAATAACTTAAAATTAAGAGGAAAAACATATGTGTACAAGTATAGTAATAAATAGAAAAAAAACAATTGTAGGTTTTAATCTTGATATTTTAAATATGGAACATAGAGTTCGCCCTACTGATGAAGGTGTTTATATAGAGATAAATGATGCAAAAGAAGGATGGATGCCACTTTTTGGTGCCAATAATAGAGGGGACTTTGTAGCGATGCCTACTTGCTGGCCTTTTGACAAAAGAAGTAATCCAGTGAATGAAACTTGCAGAAATATCATAATGCTTGATATTGATTTATTATTAAAGAAAAAAACTTTTGGTGAGATAAAAGATATAGTAAAAAATGAAATGATATATAGTATACCAGGAGTTACTTTTATGTCAGCACTTTCAAATAAAAATGGAGATGTGCTACATATTGTTCCAGGACAAGGGAGCGAATATTACGAGAAACCTGAATATAAAATTATGACTAATTTTTCACCTTATAAACATGATAAAGAAAAACATGACTGGATGGGGTGGGCTAGATATAACAAGGTAGAAGAAATGATCAAAAATACAACTGAAGATTTTGATGTAAAAGATTGTTTTGATATACTGAAAGCAGTTTCACAAACAGTGTGCCCAACAGTTGTATCAATGGTTTTTGATGTTGGTGATAATGTTGTTTATTGGTGTGAAAATAGAAAATGGGAAGATATAAAACAAAAATATTTGTAAATTTCAATTCCTTTTCATTTCCGTTTCAAAATCATTTTAAAAATGGTATCACGGTAGGGGTTGCGACAAACAAAGTAATGGCTTGCTTGATACCGTATCTAAAAATTCCTTTGAATATTGGGGATTTCATTTTTGCTGTGTCAGCAAATCTTTCAATTTTTATAGTTTTAAATGTTCATAGGGTTGCAGTTTTATGCCTTGGATTTAAGTAAAATAATGTGTAAAAAAGAGTTGTTCGTTGATAAATAGCTTAATTTTTGATAAAATAATCGTAGCGAAGAAAGGAAAAGTGATTATATGATGAATGAGGATAATAACATACGAAAATTTTTAAGTAAAAATTCATTATTGGAGCGTCGCTTAAAAAATGAAGTCCTAGAGGACGGGATTGCTTATATTCCTTGCCGTGTAGAGAATATGGAAGATATTATAAGTAGATATAGTGTTAGGGGGTGTGAGAGTCTTAATTCAGAGTTTGCGGATTATATAATGAGTTTTGTTGAGTGTATTCCGATACAGTATCCTATTGTTTTAGAGATATATGGCTCGAAATTTACTGAGGAGGAAAAAAATATCATTATTGACACAATCGCTTCAGACGGAGACTATCAACTTGGCCGAACCATACAAGAGAATAGACATCACCGACAGGTTTTTATTGAAATGGTGGTAGGTACTGTTGTTTCAGGTTTACTTATTACATTGATAGGGCAATATATTGGAGGAATCCCACGAGAATTTTTCTATGTCTTATTCTACTTATTTGCAGATTCTTTTGTTAGATATCTTTTTATCGAAAGAGGTGATTACCAAAATGAAAAAATCAGTGCAGGAAGAATTGCGAGCATGAAGGTAAGTTTTGTTGAGAGTGAAGGAAATAATTTATAAAGTTAAAAAAACTTATTTATATAAAAATAGAAAATAGGAGGGAGAATGAAATGAAAGCAGACAGGATAATCAAAAATGCAAAAATATTTACTGCTGATAAGAAAAATCCTAAGGCAACTAGCCTTGTGGTAAAGGACGGGAAGTTCGTCTATGTTGGCGATGAGGCAGGACTTTCAAAGTATGAGGGAGAGGCCATTGACCTTGGCGGCAAGTTTATTATGCCCGCAATCATTGACTCTCATGTTCATGTAACGACAAGTATAGGGTTTGAATATGCAGATCTCGGAGTGCGCTTTGATTGCGAAGGCAAGAAAGCAGGTCTTGACTTTATGGCAGACTATATAGCTAAAAATCCAGGTCTTCCACGCTACAGATTTATGATGGAGCAGGCATGCTTAAAAGGAGAAATCCTTACAAAGGAGGACCTCGACTCAATCTGTCCTGACAGCGAATTGATTGTACTAGAAGGGGAATGTCATAGCGTCTGGGTGAATTCTAAGATTCTTGCGTCAAAGGGAATTACAGATGAGACACCTGATCCAGTGCCTCACTTAAGTTATTATGTTCGTAAGGATGGACATATTACTGGAAATGCTTTTGAAGGTGCAGCATGGCCATTCCTTTTTGACTTAGATAAATTGACAGATGAGCAAATAGAAGGACCGCTTATGCGATTAGTTGACTATTGTGTAAAAACTGGTGTATCTTGTGTGTTTGATGCAGGTTTCCCTGAGTATGAAAAGTTCCATGAGAGGGTTTATTTACTTTTACGTAAGATGGATGAACAGGGAAAACTACCGGTTTATATTGATGGATGTTATATACTCACGAATCCAGCTAAAAAAGAGAAAGCATTAGAAGAACTAAAACGTTGTAATCATGAGTTTAATACGGAGCACATTAAGGTTCATACACTTAAGATATTGATGGATGGAACTCAGAAGATACATACCGCAGCTATGGTTACACCATATGTGGACACTCATGAGACTGGTGCTACTTGCTTTGATGCTAGAGGGCTTGCAGATATTATTAAAGAATTGAATGAGATAGGGATGGATCTTCACGTACATACAGTAGGAGAGAGATCTTCGCGCACAGTACTAGATGCTGTGGAACTTGCAAGAAAAGAACTAGGAGATGCTTATCGTGTGAGAGTTACATGTGCACATTTAGAGATTCAAGATGATGATGATCTTGGACGCTTTGCCAAGCTTGGTGTTATTGCTGACTTTACACCATATTGGCATGCTGCAGATCCTAATTCTTCAAGTACATGGCTTGGAGAAGAACGTGCTAGGAAAATGTTTCGCTGCAAGACACTCTGGGACAGTGGCGCCATTGTGACATGGTCTAGTGATAATGTTGCTTATAGTGATTTTGTAAGGTGGAGTCCTTATCTTGGCATGGAGGTCGGGATGAGACGCCAAATTACTGATAAAACACGAGCACCTGAATTTATAAGAACCAAAGAGGTATTTCCACCTGCGAATGAGAGAATGAACATTGAAGAAATGATCTTGGGGTATACAATTAATGGCGCAATACAGCTTGGCATAGAGGATAGAAAAGGTTCAATTACTGCTGGAAAAGATGCTGATTATCTTGTATTTGATAAAGACTTACTTACTGCCGAAAAGGAAGGTTTTAGCTATAATATGCCAAAAGATGTATATATAGTCGGAAAGAAAGTAAATTAATTATGCAATATAAACTATTTAGCATAAGCTAAATCAAAATATATATTAGATAATGAAAGGAGGGCAATGATGAAAGTAGACAGAATAATCAAAAATGCAAAAATATTTACCTCGGATAAGGACAATCCGAAAGCAACTGCTCTTGTGGTAAAGGACGGGAAGTTTGTATATGTGGGTGATGAGACAGGACTTTCTGAGTATGAGGGAGAGGTTATAGACCTTGGAGGCAAGTTTATTATGCCTGCTATTATAGATAGCCATGTTCATGTAACAATTCCTGTGGGATTTGAGTATGCTGAACCGGGAGAGCGAATTGAACCAAATGGTAAGAAAGAAGCTCTAGACATTATGGCCAAGTGCATCAAGGAGAATCCGGGTTTAAAGCGTTATAGATTTCTCTTGGAGAAAAAATTTCTAAATGGAGAGGATATAGTTAAAGAGGATCTTGATGCGATATGTCCAGATGCTGAACTCCAGATTCAGGAAGGGGAAGGACATAGCACTTGGGTTAACTCAAAGATACTTGAGAGACATGGTATTAATGATGATACTTTAGATCCTATACCGGGACTTGCCATCTATGTACGTAAGGATGGACATGTGACTGGAAATTGTATTGAAGGTGCAGCAGAAATACCTATTATCCTTGATAGTTCAATGGAGCTTACTGATGAACAGGTCGATGCATCACTTAAGCGTTGGATAGATTTTTCTATTGAATATGGAGTGAGCTGTGTATTTGACTCTGGTCTTCCTGGTGGTCCAAAGTTCCATGAGAAGGTGTATAAACGTCTAAAGGCTCTTGATGAACAAGGAAAGTTACCTATATATGTTGACGGTTGTCTTGTGGTTAATGCAGAGCGTGATGCCAAAGAGGGTCTTGCGGAGGTGAGCCGCTTACATCGTGAGTACAATACGGAGCACCTAAAGGTTCATACCATGAAAATATTTATGGATGGTACTCAAAAGATTCATACTGCAGCCATGGTTACCCCTTATGTGGATGTAGGAACAAAAGGAACTACTGCTTTTTCTGTAGAAGGAATATGTGAACTTTTGAAAAATCTTAATGAGGCGGGTCTAGATCTTCATCTTCATACTGTTGGTGAGCGTGCATCCCGCACAGTGTTAGATGGCTATGAGATGGCTAAAAAGGAGCTTGGAGATAAATTACATGTGAGAGTAACCTGTGCTCATCTTGAAATTCAAGATGATGCAGATCTTGACAGGTTTGCAAAACTTGGCGTGATTGCAAACTTTACTCCACATTGGCATTGCGGTGATACTAAGGAGAGTGCGACATGGCTCGGTGAAGAACGTTCTAAAAAGCAGTTCCGTTGTAGAACGCTTTGGGACAGTGGCGCACTAGTGTCATTCTCGAGCGATAATATTACCTTTGGGGACTTAATGACTTGGAATCCATATCTTGGTATGGAAGTAGGTATGACACGTAAAGCAACTGAAAAGACTAGAATCCCAGAATATTCAAGGTGTGATAAGATATTCCCTCCTGCAGATGAGAGGATGACTATTGAACAGATGATTATTGGATTTACGATTAATGGTGCAATCCAGCTTGGTATAGAAGATAAAAAAGGATCAATCACGGTTGGAAAGGATGCGGACTATCTAGTATTTGATAAAGATCTGCTTACAGCAGAGCAAGAAGGTTTTAGTTATAATAAGCCAACGGATGTATATTTCGCTGGTAAGAAAGTAAACTAAAATTATTGGAGGGTGTAAAAAATATGAAAAGAGAATTTAAAGATTTAATTAGAATGGAGTCGTACAAGAATTTGAACAGTGAAATCACTGGGGATTACGACAAGACCCATGCCGTGAAGTGTATAAATGGAACTTTCGTCGGAACTGAGGAGAATGGAGTTACATCGTGGTTAGGAATCCCATATGCGAAGCCACCGGTAGGTAAGCGTCGTTTCAAGGCACCAGAGTATGTGGATGCGAGAGATGGAGTCTTTGAGGCAAAGTATTATGGGAAGGGTGCTTATGGCTCAACTGGTTATCCTTGCATACAGAAGTTGGAATCTGAGGACTGCCTCTACTTAAACATTTGGGTCAATACGGATGATAAGACCGAGAAGAAGCCAGTAATGGTCTGGATCCATGGTGGGGCATATGTTGTCGGCTCAGGTTCACAACCAGGATATAGTGGTGCAAACCTAGTTCAGAGACAAAGTGATATTATCATGGTGAACATCAATTACCGATTGAACATGTATGGTTTCATGGATTTTTCATCAGTACCTGGTGGTGAAAATTTTAAGACAGCACCATGCAATGGTCTTCTTGACCAGGCTATGGCACTTAGGTGGGTGCATGAGAACATCGCTGCTTTCGGTGGCGACCCTGATAATGTGACCATCTTTGGACAGAGTGCTGGAGGAGGTTCAGTATCCATTCTACCAGTTATGAAAGAAGCAAATCAATATTTCCAAAAAGTAATTGCTCAAAGTGGTTCGACCACATTAGCTTTTCCAGTTGACTGCAAAGCTGCTAAGGGAAAGACGAAGGCACTGCTTGAGTACACTGGCTGTAAGACCATGGATGACATCATGGCGCTAAGCGAAGAGAAACTTCAAGAGGCGTATGTAAAAGCGGTTGGACAGTTTACATCTTGTCCTTACTATGGAACTGAGGTGTTGCCAGAGGCGCCTATTGAACTTTATAAAAAAGGGTATGCAAAGCATATATCTATCATGGCTGGTAGCACAGCTGATGAAGCTAGGCTGTTCATGGGTGAGGGTCAGACTCTGACTTTAGAAGAGCAAAAGAAATTTGCTATGAATGCCGTGGGAGACGCAGCCTCTAATTTGAAGGAAGAGGACAAGAAGTATTATGAGGAGTTTAAGAGAGTTTGTAGGTTTAAAGAGCCAGGACTAATCGAGACAGAGTTCATGAACGAGCTCATGTTCAGAGTTCCAATGCTTAAGCAACTCGATGTTCAAAGTGCATTTAATAAAACTTTCTGCTACTACTGGTCATATCCAGGTAGCAATGCTGATGTGGGAGCAGCACATTCTGTGGAGCTTCTATTTGTTTTTGACCTTAGATGTGTAGGTACGACAAGCGCTTTCAATGGTACAAACATTCCTGAAGAGATTTTCGCTAGTGTTCAGCAGATGTGGACTAATTTTGCGCGTTGTGGCAACCCATCAACAGATAAAGTTAAATGGGAACCATACTCTGAAAAAGACCAGGATGTACTAGATATAGCTGGACCAGGTGACCTACATATGAAAAAGGGTCTTCTTGCTGACCAGTACAAGGCCGTGCTTCCATTGATAGGCTACTATCAGTTTATGGACAATTACTTTACTCCTCATTATCTTTTAGATGTTATGGCTGAGCGTAATAAGAAGTCATAGGTTCTATATGTCTTGTAATAGATAAATGAAAGAAAACAAAAGGAGAAAAATATAATGAGTATTGAAAATAATACACCTGGTATTTCAAATGAAGAGAGTGTGGTAAAAAAGGAAGCAGAGAGAATACAATCTCTGTATGGAGAGAATAAAAGAATTACTGACGGAAATTACGACAAGTCACTTGCAGTAAAGTGTATTAATGGCACTTTCGTCGGTAAGAAATCGAAAGATGTCATTGCTTACAAGGGCATTCCCTTTGTAGGAAAACAACCGGCGGGCGAACTTCGCTGGAAAGCACCGGTGGACTGTGTGAGTGATGACGGAGTGTATGAGGCATATTACTTTGGCAGGATTCCACGTCAGGAAGGAAGCGTAAGTCAGGTTGGATCTCTTTATCCGCAGAGTGAAGAATGTCTGTTTCTGAATATTTGGAAGTCTGCGACGGATCAAAGCGCTAAGAAACCTGTTATGGTATGGATCCATGGCGGTGCTTTTGCAATTGGCTCGACGGTGGAGCCACGGGAGGAAGGCACAAATTTTGTTCAAGAGAATCCCAGTGTCATTCTCGTTACCCTTGAGTATAGGCTGAATGTTTTTGGGTTCTTTCATTTATCCCATTTGCCGGACGGAGGTGACTATCCAGATGCTCAGAATCTAGGGCTCTTAGACCAAGTAATGGCATTAAAGTGGGTTCATGAGAATATTGCAGCTTTTGGTGGCGATCCCGACAATGTGACGATCTTTGGTGAATCCGCTGGTGGTGCAAGTGTGACCTTGCTTCCACTGATTGATGGTACCCAGAAATATTTCCGACGCGTCATTGCCGAGAGTGGTGCTCCTGTTTTCACAAGGTCTACGGAAGAATCTATTGCCTGTACGAATGAAGTGATGGAACGCCTCGGCTGTAAAACTGTTGCTGACCTACAGAAAGTTGATGTGGAAAAATTCTTACATGAATCAGGGATTGCATTAAATTTGCGTATTTGGGCGGAACGTGACGGAAGAATTTTGCCACTTGATCCTTATAAGGCTTACGCGGACGGAGTTGCGAAGAATGTTGACTTCCTTCAGGGTTGTAACAAGGATGAAATGGGTTATTTTGTGTGGGGTTTTGGGATTGAAGCCTACAATGCGTTTACCAATCATCGTAAGGCGAAGAAACTGGCACAGTTAGCAACGGATGAGAAGGCATTGGTGGAGAGTTACTGCAAGGACTTGAAGGATGTAAGTCCTGAATATACCTGCGAAAGTCGTTTATTTGATCAGCTTGTATTTATCGCACCGCTGTTTCGTGTGTCTGAGAATCAGACAAAGGCGGGCGGAAGAAACTATACTTATTTCTTTACTCCGGAATCAGCTACGCCTTTGATCCGTAGTGGACATGGTATCGAGCTTTCGGTTGTATTCAATCATCCGGAGGAAAGACTTGTCACAGGAAGGGCGCTTGATGAAACATTTTGCAAGACTATGCGCAGGATGTGGGTTCAGTTTGCTAAGACTGGCAACCCATCCCTTACGGCGGATATTTCGCCTGACGGCAAGGCGCACGAGTGGCCGATGTATGACCTGAAGGACAAGTATATGATGGTCTTTGATGAGTTCAATATTCATCCGGAGAAGGAAGCAGAGAGGAAGATTCTTGACTGGGACAGAACCTACTTCTTGACTAAATATTATTGTATATAAGACATACATTAGTTTGATGTTCATATAAAATTTAATTAAACATGGAATCACGAATTCACCTATCAGAACATTTTACATATAAAAAGTTACTGCGATTTACGCTACCTACCATTGTGATGAATATATTCACATCACTCTACATTATTGTTGATGGATACTTTGTTGCTAGTTTTGTGGGAAAGACAGAATTTGCGGCTGTCAATCTAATCATGCCCGTGCTTAATATAATGGGAACCATCGGTTATATGTTTGGTGTGGGTGGTAGCGCACTTATCGCAAAAACACTTGGTGAGAAGAATAGAGAAAAGGCGAATAGCCTTTTTTCATTGATTGTGTTGACTTCATCAGTCCTTGGCATTTTAATGATGATACCTGGGTTTATATTTATGCCTAGGATCACAGCCTTGCTTGGTGCAGAGGGAGAACTTCTCAAAAACACCATATTGTATGGACGGATATTTATTCTGGCACTTCCAACATGGATATTGATATATGAGTTTCAGCTTTTCTTTGTTACTGCCGAAAAGCCAGGACTAGGTCTTGCGGTCACAGTATGCGCGGGACTATGTAATATTCTGTTAGATGCACTTTTTATTATTGGTTTTAAGTGGGGCCTTGCGGGGGCTGCAGCAGCCTCGGCATTAACCCAGTTTGTTGGAGGTGTGTTCCCGCTTATTTATTTTAGGCGAAAGAATAATAGCCTACTTAAGCTTGTAAAACCTACATGGGATGGCAGGGCAGTCATGAAATGCTGCACAAATGGTTCTTCGGAATTCATGGCGGAGGCCGCTCCATCACTCGTTGGGGTCGTATATAATGTGCAGTTACTTAAATTTGCAGGTGAGAATGGAGTTGTCATTTATGGTTTGTTAATGTATATTAGTCTTATATTTTGGGCCATTTTTGTTGGGTATTCCAACGGGGTTGGTTCTGTGTTTAGTTATCATTATGGCGCACAGGATTATGCGGAACTTAAGAACTTGTTAAGAAGGAGCCTTGTGATTATCGGGATTACATCCGCAGTGATGTTTGTTCTTTCAGAAGTACTTGCCTATCCACTTTCGATTTTATTTTTGAAAGACAACAGACAACTGGTACTTGATGCCGTACATGCGTTTAGAATCATATCATTCTCATATCTGTTTACAGGAATGGCTATTTTTGGTTCAGCTTTTTTCACTGCTTTGAACAATGGACAGGTATCGGCATTAATATCATTTTTACGAACATTTGTATTTGAACTTGGCGCAGTGTTATTGTTGCCAGCACTTTTTGGCGTGGACGGTATATGGTATGCACTTATTTTCGCTGAGTTTATGGCAGCCTTTACTAGTATCATTTTTATGATCGCTCTACGCAAAAAATATCATTACTAAATGGAATGTTATCAATAACAAAGAAAATATTAAGTTTTATAAAATATATTATATGAGGAGGATAAAAATATGAAAGAGGTAAAGTGCAATAATGGTACCTTTATAGGTAAGGAAACAGGTGATCTGATTATCTGGAAGGGCATACCTTATGCGACTCAACCAGTAGGAAAGCTTCGCTGGAAGAAAGCACTTCCTACTGAAGATAATAATGGCGTGTTTGATGCAACAAAACCTGGCCATATTCCTATCGGGATTGCGAATGATTCAGGTGGAACGGCGGAATTCGGAGAGGACTGCCTCGTACTGAACATATATAGCAATACCACTTGTGCTGATAAGAAGAAACCAGTTATGGTGTGGATACATGGTGGAGGGTTCTGCGCTGAATCTCAAGCATCGCCATTTTATGACCTTACAGGAATATCTAAAGAGTGTCCTGACATCATATTTGTATCCATTGATTATAGACTCGGCTTCCTGGGATTTATGAATTTTGAACGAGTTCCAGGCGGAGAGAATTTTAGAGAAGCAGGTAATCTTGGTTTGCTAGACCAGCTCGAAGCACTTAGATGGATTAAGAAAAATATTGCCGGCTTCGGTGGTGATCCAGACAATGTGACAATTTTTGGCGAGTCAGCAGGCTCAGCAAGTGTCACATTCCTACCACTCATAGATGGAAGCGAGGGACTCTTCAAGAGGTGCATCGCACAGAGCGCCAACATTGCCTACTGTGATACGATGGAGCACGGTATCCATGTTACACAAAACTTCCTTGCTGTAACAGGCTGTCAGACCATGGATGAACTGATGGAACTTACCACTGAGCAGCTTATAGATGCTTATCAGAAAGCATGTGCTATTGACAAGAACTGTCTACTCGGAGCTGCAAACTTCCCGCTTCTTGACGGTGTTATATTGCCCGAGGACCGTGCGGTTATGTATGAGATGTGGGGAGATGAGAAGAGGTCTAAGATTGATTTGATGATTGGGTCTAACCAGGATGAAGTCAGGTACTTCGTTCCGTTTGAGGGTGGAGAAGAAGGCTTTGCGAATACACTTAAGTGGATTGCGAGGAAGGACCGTACTTTGCTTAATGATCAGGAGAAGGTCATGTACGACAAGTTCATGGCCACACTTGTAAATGAAAGCGAAGGGAGAAGACTCGAGCAATACTGTAATGACATAAACTTCCGTGCTGGCAACATCAATATGGCCATTAGGCATTCTAAGGCTGGTGGTAATACTTATATGTATTTCATCAAGAAACCGGTGCTTACTCCTGAACTTGGTGCGATACACGCGGTCGAAATTTCGTATCTCTTTGATACTAGCCAATCGGATCCGATGGGGAGTGGAAAGATTGTTGGAACAGATGAATGCGAGTTCCGCCACGTTGCAAAAGAGATGTGGACTAACTTTGCTAGGACTGGTAACCCTTCCACTGGCAAATATGAGTGGAAGAAATTTTCAGGAGATGACCGCCAGACAATGGTCTTCGACGATACCATTGGTATGCAAAAGAATATGTTCGGAAGGCGAGAAGATCTGATGATGTCTTGGGCAGAGCGTCTTGGAAATGGATCGTCTAAGAGGGTGTGCTAAAAATATTAAGAGAATATAAAAAGCAATCAGGTCTGTACCTGATTATAAGAGATATTAAAATAATAAAGAGGTGTATGTTATGAAACAAACTATAGTTCTCGGCAACATAATTACCATGGACAAAAAGAGACCAACTGCAAAAGCGGCACTTGTAAAGGATGGTGTGTTCGCTTGTATTGGCGATGTTGATGAAGTGAAGAAACTAGCTGATCCAGATGCCTCCGTGCTGGACTATGGTAAGAACTTCATCTATCCAGGTTTTCTAGAATCCCATTGTCATAGTTATCTTGCAGGCGACCGTGCCATTGGACAGGCAAATCTTTTTAAAGTTGTTCCTACTGACTATAACAAATATCGTGAGATCATTAAAGATTTCATTAATAAAAATCCACAACGTGAGTTTTATCTCGCTTCGGGTTGGGTTGAGAATGATGAATACGTTTCAAAAAAATATCTAGATGAAATCTGTGCTGATAAACCGCTAATTATGCAAACTGGTGGCGGTCACTCTATGCTTCTTAATTCAAAGGCATTGGAATTAGCTGGTATTGATGCGGCTTATGCTGATAAAATGGGACATGATTTAGTGCATGTGGACAAAAATGGAGAACCAGATGGTTACATTTGTGAAGCACCTGTGTTTGAACTTTATCCTAAACTTCCTACTACTATAGAAAACGCCAAAAACTATCTGCTTGCATGGCAGGATATGGCTCTTGCAAATGGTTACACAGCAGTAGCAGATGCCGGCGTGGAGGTTACCAACAAGATAGCTGTCAAGGCATTTTATGAACTTGAAAAGCAAGGAAAACTTAAACTTCGTACCTATGCATACCTTATGTGTCCTGATAATCCTAAAGATCCCAAGGCTGAGATTGCTCGCATTGCGGAAGATCGTGCTAAGTACAGTGGTGAATATTTCCATGTTATAGGTGTCAAGACATTCTTAGACGGTGTGACTGAAGCACATACAGGCTGGCAGAATCAGGACTATGCAGATCAACCAGGTTATCACGGTAATGAGCGTTTTAACGATCATGATAAGATGGTAGAGCTGATCACAGCGGCAGATGCCGAGGGGCTTTCGGTCCATGTTCACTCAGAGGGAGGTGGAGCAACTCACTTTATGCTTGGATGTATTGAGGATGCAGAAAAGATAACAGGAGATATGGATCAACGTAACGTTTTGGCACATTTACACTTTGTCACAGACGAGGATATCCGCCGCATGGGCACAACCCGCTCCATTCCGGCAGTTCCTCCGCTGTGGACAGCAAAAATTCCAGGCTTCTATGAAATTGAAGAATCTTATGTCGGCAAAGAACTGGCAGAAAACTCATACCCAATTAAGTCATTCTTTGATGCGGGTGCATGTACCGTGTTCCATTCGGACTATCCTGTTTCACCATCCATCAGTATTAGAAACAGCATTTACATGGCTGAAACTCGTAATGCACCAAAGACATTGGGTATAGAGACGTTACCACTCAATGTCAAGGAAGCGATCACCCGTGAACAGTCTCTACGAGCTCTGACCATCAATGTAGCTTATGCATGGCATCAGGAGCACCGACTAGGATCAATTGAGTTCGGCAAGATCGCCAATATGACTGTTTATGATTGTGACTTCCTCCATGACGATATTGAAAAGGTTGCACAAGCAAATCTTGTGGCAACCATCGTAGACGGAGAAGAAGTTTACAAGCCTTAATGGAGAGGAATATAATATGAAAGTAGATAAGATTATTAGGAATGCAAAAATCTTTACATCAAATATAAATATGATGGAGGCTACAGCTCTTGCAATAAAAGATGGCAAATTTGTTTATGTTGGTGATGAAAACGGGCTTTTGGAATACGAAGGAGAGGTCACAGACCTTGGTGGCAGGTTTATAATGCCAGGCATCATCGATAGTCATGTTCATATAACTACAGGTGTGGGATTTGAGTATGTTGATTACGGGGAATATGTTAAATGCTCTGGCAAAAATGAAGCCCTGGATTTTATGAAGAAATATGTCATGAATAATCCCGGACTTGAGCGGTACAGATTTATGCTTGAGCGGGCAAGTCTGAATGGAGAGGATTTCGTGAAGGAGGAACTCGATAATATCTGTCCCGATCATGAACTTCAGATTTTGGAAGCTGAGGTACACAGTATTTGGGTAAATTCAAGGATTCTTGAGAAACATGGTGTTACCGATGACACGCCTGATCCTGCACCTGGGCTGGCATATTATGTAAGGAAAGATGGTCATCTGACCGGTAATGCATATGAGTCTGCTGGATGGCCCTTCGTCTTTGATGCCGTAAAGGAGCACCTGACTGATGAGCAGATTGTTGTGGCAGTCTCACGCTGGATTGATTTTTGTAAAACATATGGTGTAAGCTCTGTCTTTGATGCTGGCTTCCCCGAACACAATGATGTCCATGAGCGTATCTATTCACATCTGCGCAGTCTGGACAGACAGGGAAAGCTTCCAGTTTATGTGGACGGTTGCTATGTTCTTACGAATCGTGCAAAAATAAAGGAAGCCATAGAAGAAACGAGGCGTTTCAATCGCGAATTTAATACAGAGCATCTGAAGGTGCACACATTAAAGATTTTTATGGATGGTACAATGAAGATCGAAACTGCGGCCATGGTTACGCCTTACGAAGATACAGGTGAAATCGGGGCTACAGTTATGAATGCAGAAGAAATCGCGAAGATTCTAAAAGACCTCAATAAGGCAGGTTTAGACCTCCATTTACATACCGTTGGTGAGAAATCATCTCGCGTTGTATTGGATGGCGTGAAGCTGGCAAAGAAGGAATTAGGGGATGCTTTCCGTGTGAAAGTTACCTGTGCACACTTGTGGATACAGGATGATGCGGATCTTAAGCGTTTTGCCGAGCTTGGCGTGATTGCAAATTATACGCCTGCATGGCACAGCGGCGTGATAGGCGGGAATCCTTATAAGTTCTGGTCCAGGCTGCTTGGCGAGAAGCGTGCTTCTTGCATGTTCCGCTGCAAAACGCTTTGGGACAGCGGAGCACTTGTTACCTGGTCAAGCGATGATGTCGCTTATGGTGATTTTTCGACATGGAACCCGTATTTAGGAATGGAAGTCGGAATGACACGCTATACCAGCGAGAAGACAAAAGCCGACGTAGAGGCAAGAACAGAAGATGCATTGCCTTCTTTAAGCGAAAGAATGAGCATTGAAGAGATGCTGCTCGGATATACTATAAACGGAGCAAAGCAACTTGGCATAGAAGATAAAAAAGGCTCCATAGAGGTTGGCAAGGATGCGGATTATCTAGTTTTTGACAATGATCTGCTCACAGCTAAAAAGGAAGGCTTTAGTTATAACCTGCCAAAAGATGTATTCATCTGTGGAAAAAAAGTAAACTAAGCTCCAATCTGTCCTTCCCTGCAAGCTATATATAGTATATGAAAATTTGTTACACACTACAATGGAAAATTCTAAAGAAAAAAACAATATAGAATACCAGATCTTTATAGGTTGTACTGACTCTCAATTAAAACGAGAGGTTATTAGCATAGAAGAACTTATAGAAAAAATAACTTTTTACTTCAAACGTAAAAGAATTAACTTTTCTATTCTTCGTGCTAACGGAGGATATCTAGATAAAACTAATTGGTTCGCTACAGAAAATAGTTTATATATTGATATTGTGGGACCATCAAATCTTGACATCATTAAGCTCACCAAAAGTCTTTCTATGTTTATGAATCAAGAACACTCTTTGATTATAAAAAATAGTTTAAATATAAAATTTAAATAAGGAGCATCATGACTAACACCACGAACTTTAAAAAAGCTTATAAATATGAAATATTTATCGGACTTAAGGATAAAGATAATTATGAAGAAATCTTTACAATTAATGATTTCAAAAACATCCTTTCTGATATATGTATTGAAAATCAGATAAGTTTTTCACTCCTTACCCAGTTTGGTGGCTATACACACAATAAAGGGTATACAACCGAGACAAGTCTAAGAGTCATTATAATTGGCATCTCAGAAGATGAGATCTCTATCCTTGGCGATAGACTCAAAAAAATCATCAATACTGACACAATCCTCATCACAAAATCGGAAATAGAGTATTGCCTTATATAGAGGTTCCTAAAAAATAATGGGAAATAATTAGCACTTGAATTGAGTAATAGAAAATGAAAACTGTTGTAGAAATAAAAGGGATGGAAATAATAAACCCCGTCCCTAATATTCTTAATGATGAAATTCAAATAAGATTAATTAATCATCAAAATTTTCAAGAAAGGAGTGCTTCACTCCTTTTATTTTGTAAGAAAGAAGAGTATCAACTTGTGCATTTTCTGCACTTCTAAAAATGTTGCTTTCTATGTATGGATTTTTCACTTTAAGAGTTTTTATAATCTTTTTTACCTCAAGTCTTTTAGATGCATTTTCATTGTTATTACAAGTTGTGCAAGTGTCTGTAAATTTACAAGCACATTGCAAAAAATGTAAATCATTATAATCTCGCCAATTTATTATGTCATCTTCCCTTATAAGATATAGTGGACGTATGAGTTCCATGCCTTGAAAGTTAGTGCTTTTTAATCTAGGAAGCATAGACTGCATTTGCCCGCCATAGAGCATACCCATAAGAATTGTTTCTATAACATCATCATAGTGGTGTGCAAGTGCTATTTTGTTGCATGAGATTTTTTTAGCATATGCATATAGGTGTCCTCTTCTCATTCTTGCACATAGATAGCAAGGGGATTTTTCTTCATTGTACACAATATCAAATATATCAGATTCAAATATTTTAATTGGTATATCAAGTGCCTTAGCATTTTCTTCAATTAATTTTCTATTAGTTTCGTTGTATCCTGGGTCCATAGATATATACTCTACATCAAAATTAATCTTAGACCATTTTTTTAATTCTCTAAATAACATTGCCAT